>JAHEKO010000254.1 GCA_024638355.1 Acidobacteriota bacterium | reverse complement strand
CGGTCGCCGACGCCATCGCCCGGGCGCGCGCCGGCGGCGACGAGATCGCCGGCATGATCGCCGAGCCGATCGTCGGCTGCGGCGGCCAGGTCGAGCCGCCCGCGGGCTACCTGCGCAGCGCGTTCGAGCTGGTGCGCGCCGCCGGCGGCCTGGCGATCGCCGACGAGGTCCAGATCGGCTTCGGCCGGGTCGGCAGCCACTGGTGGGGCTTCGAGTCGCAGGCCGCGATGCCCGACATCGTCACGATGGGCAAGCCGTTCGGCAACGGCCACCCGCTGGCGGCCGTGATCACTACCCGCGAGGTCGCCGCGGCGTTCGACAACGGCATGGAGTACTTCGCCACCTTCGGCGGCAATCCGGTCTCGTGCGCCGTCGGGCTCGCGGTGCTCGACGTGCTCGAGCGGGAGGGCCTGCGCGAGAACGCCGCCACGGTCGGAGACTTTCTACTCGACGGCCTGCGCGAGCTGGCGGAGCGGCATCCGGCCATCGGCGACGTGCGCGGGCGGGGCTTCTATCTGGGAGTCGAGCTGGTCAGAGACCGTGAGACGCGCGAGCCCGACGGCCGGGGGCTGGCCGAGGCGATCGAGGCCATGCGGGCAACCGGCATCCTGCTCTCGAGCGACGGGCCCGACCACAGCGTGCTCAAGTTCAAGCCGCCGATGGTCTTCGACCGGACCGACGCCGAGATGCTGCTGAGCGCCTTCGACCGCGCGCTGGGCGAGCTGCGGCGCGGCTGACTGGAAACGCGGGCAGCCCCAGAGGATCGCGCCCCACGGGATCGCCCCCCACAGGTGGGGGCGCTACGCGGCATTGCGACACCCGTAGCGCCCGGACCCGCGCCGGGCGAAGAGGCAACGCCACGGCCGCGCGACACCCGTAGCGCCCGGACCCGCGCCGGGCGAAGAGGCAACGCCACGGCCGCGCGACACCCGTAGCGCCCGGACCCGCGCCGGGCGCAGAGGTACCGCGCCGCAGCCGCCCCGGACCGGAACGCGCCGGCCCACTCCTCAGAGCGGCAGCCCGATCTGCTCGCCACCCGGCCGCCGAAAGCGCTCGGTGGACAGCCGCGAGCCGCCCACCTCCAGGCCGTGACGTTTCCGCGCGCTCTCGAAGAGCGCCGCGATCTGGTCGGCGTAAACACCCTCGCCGCGCATGCGGCTGCCGAATCGCGGATCGTTCAACCGCCCGCCGCGCATCGACACCACCCGCGACAGCACCTTGCCTTTGCGATCGGGGTAGTGCTCCTCGAGCCAGCTCTCGAACAGGCCGCTCACCGCCCCCGGCAACCGCAGCGCGATGTAGTGCGCCCAGCGGGCGCCCGCCTGCGCCGCCGCCTCGACGACGGCGGGAATCTCGTGATCGGTGAGACCGGGCACGACCGGCGCCATCAGCAGGCCGCAGGGGATGCCGCTCGCGGTCAGCTTCGCGATCGCCTCGAGCCGCCGCCGCGGATGCGACGTGCGCGGCTCCATGCGGCGGGCGAGCTCGGCGTCGAGCGTGGTGATCGACAGGTAGACGACCGCGGCCTCGTCGGCCGCCATCTCGGCGAGAAGGTCGGCGTCGCGCTCGACCAGCGAGTTCTTGGTGACGATCGCCACCGGATTGCGGCAGCGGGCCAGAACCTCGAGACAGCCGCGCGTCAGGCCGAGACTACGCTCGATCGGCTGGTAGGGGTCGGTCACCCCGCTGATGCCCACCACCCGGGGTCGCCAGGAGGGGGCGGCGAGCTCGCGCTCCAGGAGCCGCGACGCGTCCTCCTTGACCAGAATCCGCGTCTCGAAGTCGAGCCCGGCCGAGAGCCCCAGGTACTCGTGCGTCGGCCGCGCGTAGCAATAGATGCAGCCGTGCTCGCATCCCCGGTAGGGGTTCAGCCCGACGTCGAAGGGCACATCGGGGCTGTCGTTGCGCACCAGGATCGTCCGGCTCGAGTCGCGGAGGAACTCGGTCTCCACCCGCCCCGGCGGTGGCAGCTCCGACTCGATCTCGATCCGCTCGAAGCGGCCCGCCGGGTTGCCGGAGGCGCCGCGGCCGCGCGGACCGGTAGGCTGGCTCATACGACGATTGTAGAGACTAACGGGCCAACCGAGAGGATCGGCGCGCTCGGCAACGTACCGATCATCCTGAGCGCATCCACTGCCGTCAGTGCCACCTCGCGGCGACGACGCAGGTGCTCTTCGAACGGTAGCCGTGCGTCCTCACACCCCCCTCTGCGGGCAGTCCCGTACCCTCTCGAAGGGGGTTGCGGCCGGTCAAGGAAGCCAATAGGGACTGGGTAACGACTCTCTTTCAGGGCCGTTCTCATGGGAGGTGCACGATGAAACAGCTGGCGCTTGTTCTTCTGATCGCGGTTCTCTTCACGCTGACTGCCCAGCCCACGGGAGGCACGCCACCGAGAGCCAAGAGCTACGCGGTGACCCTGATGCTGATCGATCCACCCGACGGCCCGCTGGAAGTCATTCCCGTCTGCCTCCGGTTCACCGCGAAAGAAATGTGCACTACGGACGGCGACTGCGGTAGCTGGGAGTTCGTCGAAAAGGCGCGCAACCAGAACGAGTGGAGGGGAGCGCTCGAGTTCCAGAACGAAGACGGCGTCACCATAAACGCCGCGCTCCGGGGCATCACGGAGAGGGCGGGCGCGGGCAACTCGATCGGGGGGACCGTCCTCTACAAGATCGGCGACTTCGTATTCAACGGCTCGTTCTCCGGCGTCCGCGTCTCGAGGTCCGCTTGCGTGGCGTTCGAAGAGCTCGCCAACGGCTGACGAGACTGGCAGCAGCCGCGGCGGGGTTGCCAACCGCCCGCGGGGGTAAAGCGCTCATCCGATCGGCCGGGGACTTCGACCCGCGGGCCGATGCGATACGTCAGTGAAAAGGAGGTCCAACATGAAGCCACTGGTGTCTGTTGTGCTCTTGGTGGGAGTCGTCGCGCTGGTCGCCGCTCCCGCGCTCTCCACTCCGCCGACGGCCAAGCACTACGCCGGTACCCTGATCGTGACCGGCCTGGGGCCGGGTGAGATCGACGTCGCTCCCGCCTGCCTGAGCTTCAAGAAGGGCGAGATGTGCACCGAGCTGGGCGACTGTGGCACCTGGGAGTTCGTGACCAAGGAGGGCCACCAGAACGAGTGGGTGGGCAAGCTCGACTTCGAGCAGGAGGGGGTGCTCATTCGCACCGATGTGCGTGGCATCACCGAGCGCGTCGGTTCCGGGAGCGCGATCGCCGCGACCCTCATCGTGGAGGTCGCCGGCACCGTGGTCAACGGCGCCTTCGCCGGCGTGCAGGTCACGAGGCGCGACTGTCTCGAATTCGGCAGCAGCGACGACTGAAGCCGAGGTCGCGACGCTCCGATCAGCGGGCGGGATGCGGATACTCGGCCGAGCGGTTCTGGAACGAGAGGATCTTCTCGTTGCGGATGACGCCGTCGCGGATCTCGATCGCGCGCTCGATCGTCGGCTCGGCGGCCCATCCGTCCGGCCCCGAGAGCACCGCCTCGAGATAGGGCAAGAGAGCCTCGGAGATCTCCCAGGTGGCGCTGTCCCAGAGATAGGTCGGCGTGTGGTCGACGGCGTAGTAGAGGGCACCCGGGCCCACGCGGAAGGCGGGCTCCTCGAAGGAGGTCGGGCGGGCGAAGTCGAAGCCCATCGCTTCGTCGCAGCTCACGTCGACGATCAGGCAGCCCGGCTTGAGCGCGCTCTGCTCGCCGGGAAGTAGATACATCAACGGGTTGTCGGTGTCCTGGAGCGTGCCGTTGACGATGACGTCCGCTTCGGCCAGCACCTCCGCCATCGCTGCCGGCGAGCCGTCCGGCCGCTCGACGCTCATCCCCTTTTCCTCTCCCCCGCGCATCATGCGGCCGAACGAGCAGCCGTAGACCTGGTCGCGCACCAGGTGCGGCGGCCGCTGCGTGTAGACCTCGATATCGGTCAGGCCGCGACCCTGGAGCGCGTAGATCGCGCCGCGGCTCACCGAGCCGAAGCCGAGCACCGTGACGCGGCGACGCGGGCCGTAGTGGCCGTCGATCCCGAGCAGCTCGAGCGCGTGCAACACGCTGCAGTAGCCGGCCATCTCGTTGTTCTTGTAGAAGGTGTGGAGCTCGCGCTGGCCGGTCCGACTCCAGTGGTACATCGCCTCGAAGGCGACCAGGGTCAGCCGCCGATCGATCGCCGCCTGGGTGATCTCGACCTGCTGCACGCAGTGCGGCCAGCCCCACAGCACGCCGCCTTCGCGCATCTCGCTCAGGTCCGCGGGCAGCGGCTTGGGCAGCAGCACGATCCCGCTCGAGCCGAGGACCTCTTCGCGGCCGGCGAGACCGACGCCGAGAGCCTCGAGCCGGCCGTCGTCGTAGCCGAAGCGCTCGCCGTAGCCGCGCTCCAGGGTGAGCCGGGCGCGCACTCCGGCGGGGAGACGCTGGAGATGGGCCGGATGGATGGCCACTCGCGACTCGTTCTCCTTGCGCGAAGTGCCGATCACGCCCGCTTCGAAATTGCTCATCGCTCGTCCTCTCGTGGTCGCGCCCGGAACCGCGCCGGGCGAATCCGATTCAGGCGCCCCCCACGGGTGGGGGCGCTACGCTGCGGCATCCCTCTCCTCCCGGAACTCCAGCCCCTCCCGCGCCAGCTCGCGGAGTACCGGCTCGTAGATCGCGCGCTCGGTGGGCCGGTGGCAGCCGGTCAGGCTCAGCTCGCCGTCGATCAGGAGGCGCGCAGCGATGCCGGTCGGCAAGCCGACGGTACGGGCCATGGCGCTGGTTCCGCCCGGCTCGCCGTACTCGACCAGCGTGGCTCGCCGGCGCTCCTCTCGGCCGTCCTCGCAAACCACACCGATCTCGTGGTGGAGGATCACCACATCGCGCCCGCCCGCGGGCAGGGCGAGCCGGTCGGAGAGCAGATGGGTCAGCGCCTGAGCCGCCGACCGCGCCTCGATTCCCAGCGGCTCGCTCGAGAAGAGCCCGAGCCATCGCAGATGGGTCATCGCCGGATCGTCGATCGCCAGACCCAGGGCGTCCGCGGCCCGCTCCTCGACGCTCTCGCCTTTCGCGCTCTCCGGCAGGAACATCTCCACCAGATCGGCGAAGCTGCGGTCGGCCATCTCCGGTATCTGGATGTGCTCGTTGTTCAGCCCCAGCCGCGCGATCTGGCACCAGGTCGAGCACCAGCCAGGGTACCGCAAGGTGCCGCGGATCATCGTCCGCGCTCCCTCGAGGCCCAGCGCCTTGACGTAGGAGAGCGAGTCGCGGTTGGCGTAGGCCTCTAGCCGGCCGATGCCGGCGATCTCTACCGGCCAGGTCTCGGCGAAGACGCGCGGGGCGGTGAGCGCTCGAATCCGCCCGTCTCGTACGAACAGCGCGCCCTCGGCGCCCGCCATCACCACGTTGCGCGGGTTCCAGGTGACGGCGTAGCCGAGCGGGTTGTCGATCGAGTCGGGCGCCGGCAGCCCGCCGCCGTACGATTCGAAGCTCGTCACCGAGCCGCCGTCGGCCCGCACCTGATCGAGCAGCGACATCGTCGCCATGTGATCGATGCCCGGGTCGACGCCCAGCTCGAAGAGCATGAGCAGGCCGAGGTCGCTCGCCTCGTTCGACAGCTTCAGCAGATCCGGCGTCGCGTACGAGACCGAGAGCATGTGGCTGCCGCTGCGCAGGCACTCGTGAACGATCGGGCGCTGCATCATCGGCGGCATCAGGTTGACCACCACGTCGACTCCCGCCATCGCCGCTGCGAGCTCCTCGGGCGAGCCGGCGTCGATCGCCCGGCTCTCCCCCCGGGCGTGCCCCGCAACGCGCTGGCGGGCCAGATCGGCGTCGCGGTCGACGACCACCACGCGCCACCGCCGCTCGCCCGCCCGCTCCAGGAGATACCGGATCAGTTCGGGCGAGCTATGGCCGGCTCCGAGTACGAGGACGCTCTTCATACGCCGGCCGGATGGTACGGGGG
>JAHEKO010000253.1 GCA_024638355.1 Acidobacteriota bacterium | reverse complement strand
GATGTCGCGGTCGATGGAGTCGCTCGAGGGTCTGAAGGTGCGGGAGCCGGCTCGGGCGGCGCCTCCGGGGTCGATTGGGACTCCACCGCGTCCGCGGCCGGCGGAGCGACGCCGTTCGTCGCGGCGCGCCCGGTCGCTCGCTGTTTCTCTTTCCCCGGCCAAGCGAGGAGCAGCGCCAGCCCGGCCGCCGCCACGACGAGTCCCACGCCGGCGACGCCGATCCAGCTGCGCCGGCCGGCGCTCAGCTTTCGAAGACGCGTCGGGTCGGCGATCGGGGTGGACGCGCTTTCCGGTCCAGGAGACTCGAGCTCCGCCAACATCGCGGGGGTGCTCGACTCGGAGAGAGCGGAGCGCTCGGCGGCGCGGCGCTCGGCCTCGGCGAGAGCCTCGCGCGCCGCTTCGAGCTCGCCCCCGAGCTCGGCTCCCCGGGCCTGGCTGTCCCGGAGCTCCACCCCGAGCTGCCTGCGCGTGGCGGCGAGCTCTTTCGCGAGCTCACCCCGCTGGGCCTGGCGCGCGGCGCGCTCCCGATCCACCGCCGCCGTGCGCTCCTCGAGCTCCCGGCGCAGCGAGTCCGCCTCGGCGGCCGCGCTGTTGAGCTCCGTCTCGAGACGCCGCCTCTCGTCGCGGCTCTGCTCGAGTGCCCGCCGGGCCGCGGCTCGCGTTTCGACGGTGTCCTCGAGCGTCTTCATGAGCTCCGACTTCGCCTGCCGCTCGCGCTCGAGCTCCGCCTCGGCTTCCTCCAGCCGGCTCCCGAGCTCGCTTTCCTTCTCGGCGGTCGCGGTCGCGGAGAGCGACATGCGCTCCCGCGCCGCCTTGAGCTCGCCCTTCGAGCTCGCGAGCTCGCGATCGAGGCCGCTGATCTCCTGGCGCGCCTCCGCCAGAAGCTGCTCGCCGTCGACCCCCTGTTTCTCCAGGCGGGTCTCCAGAGCCTGCTGCGCCGCCCGGAGCTCCGCGCACTCCGTCTCGAGGGCATCACGACTCGCCTCCGCGTCGTCGAAATTCCGTTGAAGGTCCACGCTGGAGGCCCTGGCCTCGGTCAGGTCCGCTTGGAGCCGCGCCGCGTGTCGCGTCGCGCTCGTCTTCGACTGCTCCGTCTCGGTGAGCTGGCGCTCCAGCTCCTGTCGCTTGGCTCCGGCGTCCCCGAGCTCGGCTTCGAGCCTTTCCAGCCGCTCGTGCAGCGCGGTTTCGGTCGCCTGCGCCTCCTGCCGCAGCCGGTCGGCCGTCGCCTTCGCTTCCTCGAGCGCAGCCTCGAGGTCGCTTCGCTCCTGAGCGAGCGCCGCCCGCTGCTCGCGCAGGGAGTCGCGGCTCGCGGTGAGCTCGTCGAGGCGCTTCGAAGCCTCCTCGCGCGCGCTTTCGGCCTCCGCAACGGAGGTCTCGAGCACCGACACGCGCCCCGACCGGCGAGCGCTCGTCTCGCGGGCGTCGCGCAGCTCGGTCTCGAGGCGCTCCACGGCGCCGCGCGAATCCTCGAGCTCGGCGGCGAGCCGATCCCGCTCCGCGTCGGCGGCCTCGAGCCGTCGCTCGGCGGCGTCGCCGCGGGCCGTAGCCTGGTCGAGACCCTGCGCCAGCTCCTCGCTCCGCTCGCGCGCGGCATCGAGGTCGGTCTCGAGCCGCTCGAGGCGTCGCTCGAGCTCGGCGCGTTCCGTCTCCGCCTGCTCCAGGAGCTCGTCCCGGCCCCGCTCGGTCTCCTCGCGCGCCCGCTCCGCGCGGGCCAGCAGGGACGCCTCCTCTTGCAGCTTCCGGCCGAGCTCTTCGTTCCGGCCGAGAGCGGCCCGCAAGAACTCGTCGGACGTCTCGAAGCGCTCCTCGAGCTCGCCGCGCGTGGTCTCCGCCCAATCCAGGAGCTTCTCGCGCGCCTGTTCGGACTCGGCGCGTGCCTGCTCCGCCTGAGCGCGCCGGGAACTCTCTTCATCGAGCCGCCGGTCGAGCTCGTCGTTCCGTTCGCGGGCGACGCGCAAGGCCTCCTCGGAAGTCTCGAGCCGCCCCGCGAGCTCCTGCGATCTCTTCGAGGTCTCGGCCTCGAGCTCGGCTCCTCTGGCCTTCATCTCCTCGAGCCGGCTCGCCAGGTCGTCGCGCCGCGTGCGCGCCTCGACGAGGGACGCCGCGAGCTCCTCGATGCGCTCCGCCGCGGCCGTCCCGCTCTCCGTGGCTTCGGCGAGCTGCTGCTCGAGCTGCTCGAGACGCTGCCGCGCGCTTTCCTCCTTCGACCGAACGGCTCCCAGCCGCTGGGTGAGCTCGGTCTCCCGACGCTTCGCCGCCTCGTCGGCTGCGGACAGCTCGCCGCTGACCTTCTCGAGCTCGGTCTCGAGCTCCACTCGGCGCTCGATCAGCGTGGCCCGCTCGCCCACCAGGGCGTCGCGGTTCGTGGTGGTTTCCGCGAGCCGCGCGGAGAGCTGGTCGCGGATCTCTTCGACGGCGGCGAGGGACGTTTCGAGGGAGGCCAGGCGCTCGCTCCTACGGGCGGCGCCCTCGCGCTCCTGCTCGAGCTCATCCTCGATCCGGGTCCGCTTCGAGCGCTCCGCGGTCAGGTCGGTGGTCAACCGCTCGCGCTCGGCCGTCAGGTCGGCCGCCAACCGCTCGCGCTCGGCCTTCAGGTTGGCTGCCAACCGCTCGCGCTCGGCCGTCAGGTCGGTCGCCAACCGCTCGCGCTCGGCCTCGAGGTTCTCGGTCAGCCGGGTTTGGGCGGCGTGCTCCTTGCGGAGCTCGTCGTGACTCGAGGTGAGGGCTTGCAGCCGCTCTTCGAGGCGCTCGCGCTGCTGCTCGGTCTCGGCCAGGGAGGCCTCGACCTTCTCGAGCCGGTGCTCGGTACGCCCGCGCTGCTGCTCGGTCTCGGCCAGGCGCGCCTCGAGCTTTGCCTTCTCCTTCAGCGCCGTGTCGAGCTCCGAGCCGGTCGCGGCGAGCTCGCGCCGCAGCTCGTCCTCGGTGGCCCGAGCCTGCCGGCGCAGCCCTTCGAGCTCGCCCTTCGTGTCCTCGAGCTCGGCGCCGAACGGCAGCCACCTCCGGCCGCCGTCGGGGAGCCGCCGCAGCACGTCCTGCACCGCCGCCATGCCGGTGCCGAGGTCGGGTCGCTGGGCGGCGAGCTCCAGGAGCGCCCGCTCGGCTTCGAGCTGGTCCTCGATCCACGCCTCGAGGCGCTCGCGGTCGCCCTCGCCGAGCTCGGTGAACCGGAGCTCCATGCCCCGGGGCCAGACCGACGTCGAATCGCCGTCGTTCACCGTCACCACCTCGGCGCGGCCGGCGATCGGCTCCACGCCCTCGCCCGGACGCAGCTCGAACTCGAGCACCGTGTGGAGCGCCGCCGGATGATCGCACTGCACGAACATGCCCGCGTTCGAGACCTCGGCCGAGTGCCCGCTGGTCGGCTGTTCCGACGCCGGGTCCCGAAGGCTCACGCTCCGCTCAGCAATCACCCTGGGCGTTCCGCGGGTCGAAAAGCGCCGCGGCGGATCGCTCATCGCCGCTCGATCATACCGGCATTCGGGTATCTGTAGGTAGCGAACCGACGACCTCTTGAATGCCATTCACCGGTAGCACGCATGCGCGGCCATCCCTACGCCGCCAACCGCTCGGGGCTCGAGTTCTTCAATTCGGCGCAGCCGGCGGCCTACGTACCGGAGTCGTGGACCTTGCGGCGAGGCGCCAGTCGGCTTCGGCGTCTGACCTCTCGAAGACGCTCAACACCCTCAGCCTCTCGGGCGCGGGCCGCCCGGCGACGGTGGCTTTCATTTCGATCACCCCCAGTACGATCGCCCGATTACCACTGAGGATGACTTCTTCCGGTTCCATCCTCATGCTCTCGACTTGCAGCATGCGCACCGAGTCCGGGTCGGTTCCCGTTACCCAGGCCTTGTCTTCCACGGCACCATTGGGTGCCACGAAACGGTAGTCCTCGGCGAAGAGCTCGGTGAGAGCCTCGGTGTTGCCCTCGAGCCACCAGTGGTGAGACTCGCGCTCCAGAGCGATCAGGGCGCTGCGTTCCGCGTTGGCCGGATCGGCTTTCGCCTCGCCGCTCACACCGCCCGAGCCCTCGAGAACGTCCCTGAAGAACTCCCAGTAGCTCTCGCCGAGCGCCGCGAACGTCGCCCGGGGCGAACCATGGCTCACGCCCTGTAGGACCTCGAACGCATGCGGGATCTTCAACGCGGTCAGGTGCTCGGAGAATCGCCGGTTGTTCTCCAGAAGCGCGTCCTGAGCGCCGATGATCTGACGCACGGCAACCTTGCTACGAATCGCAGCGGCATTCTGTTCGGCCAGGACCCAGGGACTCTGCGACCGAAAATACTCCGGGTCGCCCCCGTACACGCGGTCGAGAGTAGCTTGCGCCGTGGTGGGTCCGGCAGTCGGTGCGTCCTGTGGGTCGAGGACCTCCTGCAGGGGGCCAGCATTGAGCATCGACACCGCCCCAAACACCTCCGGGTACTTGAATCCCAATCTGGCGGCTCCGTATCCGCCCATGCTGCCGCCTTCGAGGATACGTCCTCGAGCCGCACCGACAGTGCGGTAATTGGCATCGATGTGCGGCACCAGTTCGCCGACCACGAAGCTCTCCATGCGGATAGCGCCGTCCTTCGAGTCGACCCACATGTTCCGACCATGCCCGTCGTGGGGGAACACCACGAGCATCGCGGGTATTTTCCCGGCCCTGATGGCTGAGTCGAACCGCTCCGCGAGGACTCCGACCACACCCGGCGGAAACCCTCCCCCTCCATGGAGCCAGTAGACGATGGGGAAACGCCGCTCAGGCTCCTGCTCGTACGCCTCCGGGATATAGAGGTCGAAGCTCATCTCGGAGCTCATCGCCTGACTCTGGAACGTGCGCTGTTGCGTCCGCTGCCCTAGGGTGGGATCGGCATCCATGTCGGGTGCCGCCTTCAGCGGCTGCATCGCAGCAAGAAGAAGCGCGGCGAGGACTAGCAGGTTCCGTTTCAAGAGTCGAGACATAGGTTTCTCCATGGGGGGTTCGATCGTAACGCGCAGCGACAGCAGTCTTATTGAACTGTGACATAGCTTTCACAGCAATTCTCTTGATGTAAATGAGGGAAAACCCCCAAGCGGGGCGCCGTTGACGAGACGCCCGCCTCACGCTCGGACGCAATCCCGCCCTCGCGCCCGTCGAGGCGCCAGCGATCGCCCGCGGTGCCGACTTGGACGCGACCGCCGGCTGCCCCCGCTGCGCACTGCAGATCCTGCCGACGGCAGATATCGTCAAGAAATGAAGAACCGCGTTCGAGTGCCTGTCTGCCAGCTTGCCGCCTTCGCGATCGTGCTAGCCGGATGTGTCGGCCCCAAGCCCGACCAAGAGCAAACCGACCGCCCGCCCGCGCCCGAGGCGGCAGAACCCACGACCGACGAGCGCCGAGACACGACCGTCGAGTACCGAAACGAGAAGTGGGCGGTTCTCCTGGAGCACCCTCCCTCGTGGACAGCCACCGCTACCTCAGAGGACGCGCCGCTCCAGGCGATCAACGTCTACCGCGACGAGGCCCTCCGGTCAGCGGCGCTGCCCCTCACCATCCACGCCCCGGCGGGGATCTCCCACGTCAGCGTCTATCCACTCGGCTGGGGCACCGAGTTCCCGCCCGGCGCCATGCGTGAGCTGGGCACCGCCGACGATCCACCCGCGGTCTCGTTCGCTGTGAACTCGAAAGAGTCGACGGTGCTCGAGCTCGCGAGCGGCGAGGCCTGGGGCTGGTTTTTGCGGCCCTCGGAGCCGCCCGCCAGCTGGTCTCCGGCGGCGTTCCTGTTCGCGCAGGTGGCGGTCGATGAGCTCGAAATGCGCTGCTTCGACCGCGAGAGCGGGGAACCCAAAGGACCCGACGCCTGCGATCCGTTGTTCGGAGATCGAGTGGAGCGCCACGGCACGCTCGACCCGGCGGAGCGGGCGCTGGTTGTGGAAGTCCTCGAGTCGATTCGCTTCGAATCGGGATCGCTCTAGAGCGGCGAGGCTCCCAGCCGCGGCGCGACG
>JAHEKO010000252.1 GCA_024638355.1 Acidobacteriota bacterium | reverse complement strand
GTGCGGCCGCCGGTTCGCTCCGCCGTGTCGCGCGGGCCGGACTCCCGTCCTCCGCCGGGGACGACCTCCTCAATCGAGGTAGCCGAGCGCCCGCAGCGCGTCGAGATCCTCGTCGGAGAGGTTGGGCGGCGGCAGATCGTCGGCGACCACCAGCCCCCGGCGCACCAGATCGAGCCAGGTCTGCAGCTCGGCGGAAGGCGCCGCGTCTTGCGGCGACACGCTCCCGGTCTCCCAGGGATCATCTTCGAGCTCGAAGACGCGGAGCCTGGCGTTGGTGACGCGATAGATCTCCTTGCGGCCTTCGGCGACGCGCCCCACTTCGAGCAGGCCGCGAGCGCGCAGGCGGGTCTGCTCCTCCTGCGGTCCGACCGCGCTCTTGTGCGCCTGGTGCAGCGTCACCCGCCCCGCGGGCGCCGGCTCGCCACGCAGCAGGACGCCCGACCAGTCGAAGCCGCCGACGAACTCGGGCGGCTCGACTCCCGCCAGGCTCAACAGGGTCGGCGCCAGGTCGCGAATCGAGGCCGGCGCCGCGACCACGCCCGACTCGATCGTGCCCGGCCAGGAGAAGGCCAGCGGTATGCGGAGCGTCACTTCGTACAGGTGCCGCCCGTGACCCCAGTAGCCGTGCTCGCCCAGGCTTTCGCCGTGATCGGCGAGAAAGACCACCAACACCTCTTCGCGCGGCACGCGCTCGAAGACCTCGTCGAGCAGTCGCCCGACGCGGGCGTCGCTGTAGGCCACCTCCGAGTCGTAGCGCTTCCTGGCCGACAGCACCGAGCCCGCACGCTTGACGCCGATCTGCTCGAGGTAGTCGGCGCGCAGGCGGTAGGGCGCATGCGGCTCGATCATGTGGACCCAGATCAGGAACGGCCGGTCGCCCGCCTCGAGGTGATCGTCGAGCCACGACAGCGAGACGTCGACCAGGTCGTCGGCCGTCGCTTCACCGCGGACCAGCCCGAGCCACCGCTTGCGGGTGAGCAGCACCTCGTAGCTGTCGAAGTGCTCGGCGAGGCCGGAGAGCTTGTCCTTGAGCGTCCAATTGCCGACGAAGGCTCCGGTGGCGTAGCCGCTCCTGCCGAGGCTCTTGGTGAACGAGAAGAGGTTCGGCCGCACGCGCAGCCCGTTGCGCGTCGAGCCGTGCTCGTGCGGGTGGAGGGAGGTCAGCATCGACGCCAGCGCCGGCGCGGTGAGCGAGGTGACGGTGCGGGCATTGTCGAACCGGACGCCGCCGGCGAACAGGCGGTCGAGGTAGGGGCTGGTGTTGCGCTCGTAGCCATAGGCCCCGAGGTTCTGGGCGCGCAGCGTGTCGATCGACACCAGCAGGATGTGCGGTCTCGATTCAGCGCTCGACGGGGCCGCCCCGAGCGCCAGGATCGAGCAGACGTAGAGCGCGCCGAGGCACGGCCGGAACTCCATGGAGGGCGGAATCTACCAGACCCCGCGGCCGCGGCCACCGCCCCGGCGAGCGGGCAGAACCGCGCCGCCGATTAACGCGTACAATCCGGGCGATGGCACTCTTCCGGCGGAAGTTCCGCCTGACCGCATGCGCGACGACCGGGGGCTGAGCAGCCAAAGTAGGTCCGGGGGACCTCTCTGAGCTGCTGGCTCCGCTGAGCCGTCTGGCCGAAGCCGACGACCGGGTCCTGGTCGGTCCCGAGACCGGTGACGACGCCGGGGTCTACCTGGTCGAGGGGATCGGCCTCGTCGGTACGGCCGATTTCATCACTCCGGTGTGTGACGACGCGCGCCGCTACGGCCGCGTGGCGGCCGCCAACTCGCTCTCCGACGTCTACGCCATGGGAGGCACGCCCCTCTTCGCCCTCAACCTGTGCTGCTTTCCGGACGACAAGAACGTGCCGGAGGGCGTCCTGGCGGATGTTCTGCTCGGCGCCAGCGACGCGGTGACCGCGAGCGGAGCCGCGACCCTCGGCGGCCACTCGGTGCGCGACGACGAGCTCAAGTTCGGGCTGGCGGTCGTCGGCCGCGTCGACCCCGAGCGGGTGCTGACCAACGCCGGCGCGCGCCCCGGCGACGTACTGATCCTGACCAAGCCGCTCGGTACCGGGGTGCTGGTCAACGCCTTCAAGGTCGGCAAGCTCGACGAGGACGGGCTGGAGCCGGCGCTCATCGAGATGGAGCGACTCAACGAGGCGGCGAGCCGGCTGGCCCTGGCGCACGGCGCCACCGCCGCCACCGACATCACCGGCTTCGGGCTCGCCGGCCACGCGCTCGGCATGGCCAAGGCGTCGGGAGTCGCCATCGAGATCGACTTCGACAGCCTGCCCGTCCACGCGGCCTTCTACGAGCTGGTGGGCCGGGGTGTCTCGACCGGCAGCACCGCCTGCAACCGTGACAACACCGAGGAGTATTTCGAGGACCGGGCCGGTCTCGCCGCGCCCCAGCTCGAGCTGCTTTTCGACCCGCAGACATCGGGCGGGCTGCTCGTGGCGGTCCCGGGCGGAAACGCCGAGGCCCTGGTCGAGGAGCTCGTGGCCTCCGGTCACCGCGCGGCCGCGATCGGCCGCGTCGGCGAGGCCCCGATCGGAGTTCGGACGGCGTGAGCGGCGAGCACGCGAGCTCGAGCGGCGGCCGCTAGATCGATTCCGGCGTGTCGAAACCGCTCGAGCTGGTCGCGACCTGTGCGCTGGGGCTCGAAGACCTGCTGGCCCGCGAGCTCTTGGAGCTCGGCGTCGCGAACCCGGCCCCTCTGCGGGGTGCGGTCGGCTTTCGCGGCGACTGGGTCGACGTCTGGCGCGGCAACTGGCGCCTGCGCACGGCCAATCGCCTGCTGGTGTCGCTCGACAGCTGGCCCGCCGAGAACGGCGACGCGCTCGCTGCCGGCGCCGCGCGGCTGATCGCCCGGCGCGAGCGCGCGTGGGGCGGCCTCGCATGCGCGTCTCTCTTCCAGCCCCACCGCACCCTCGCGCTGCGGTCGACCTCCAGCGCCTCGAGGGTGCGCGACGTGAGGTGGATCAACCAGAAGGTCAAGGACGGCCTGGTGGACGCCCAGCGCGAGATCTATGGACGCCGCTCGTCGGTCGACCGGTCGTCTCCCGACCTGGCGCTGCGCGTCTGGCTGCGCAAGGACCAGGCGACGCTTCTCCTCGACACCTCCGGCGAGCCGCTCGACCGCCGCGGCTACCGCATCCGCACGACCGAGGCGCCGGTGCGGGAGAACATCGCCGCCGCGTGCGTCATGGCCGCCGGCTGGGACGGCCGCGGACCGGTAGTCGATCCGATGTGCGGATCGGGAACCCTCCTGGCCGAGGCCGCGAACTGGGCGCTGGGCCGCGCGCCCGGGGCGCTGCGCAAGGCGTGGGGCTTCCAGAGGCTCCCCAACTACTCGCACCCACGCTTCCGCGATGTCATGAACGAGGCGATCCCGGCGCCCGGTCCCGACGTCGAGCTCTACGGCGTCGACCGGTCTCCGACAGCCGTCGAGGCATCGCGCATGAACCTGGCGCGGGCTCGGCTCGACGACCGGGCCACTCTCGCGCGGGCGGACGCCTTCGACTACGCGCCTCCGGCGTCACCCGGCCTGCTGCTCGTCAACCCGCCCTACGGCGAGCGCCTCGAGGGCGGTCGAGAGCAGTGGCGGCGGCTGGGCGATCTCCTGAAGCAGCGCTACCGCGGCTGGCGCGCCGTCGTCCTGGCCGGCGACGAGCACCGGGGCAAGCACGTCGGCCTGCGGCCGTCGCTCAGGCTGCCGGTGCGCAACGGGCCGCTCGACGCACGGATCCTGCTCTTCGAGATCTACTGAGCGCGGAGGCCCACGGCGGCGCTCACTCCGGCTCGAAGGAGATCCGCATCTCGCGGGTCGGCGCCTCTCCCCTCCCCCGCCGAAAGACCAGGGCGGCCTCGATCACCAGCCAGATCGCCATCGCCAGCAGAATCGAGCCGACCACCAGCAGAGCGCCGGTTCCTTCGTCGAGGCGCCGCCAGAACCCGCGCAGGTTGGAGACCATCGCGGCGATCGTCGACACCAGCATGAAGAGCATCGGCAGGCCGGTGAACCAGATGCTCCGTCCGCGCTGCCGCAAGTAGAGGGTGACCGTCAGCAGCGCCAAGCCGGCCAGTAGCTGGTTGATGGTGCCGAACAGCGTCCAGAGGGCGAGGCCCGCCGGGCGGCCCCCGATCTCGTAGAACGCGAAGAACGCGATCACCGCCACCGCCAGACCCGAGGCGAGGTAGCGGTTGTCGAGGAGCCTCACGCCGAGCGTCTCGCCGATCTCCGAGATGTTGAAGCGCAGGAGCCGCGTAGCCGAGTCGAGAGTGGTCAGGGCGAAGGAGACGACCACCACCGCGACGAACGCGGTGGCCAGCTTCTGGTCGGCGACCCCCAGACGCTCGATGAAGTGGCCGGCGCCGGTGATGAACACGCCCAGCTGCTTGCCGAGTCCCTGCATCGAGCCCCAGTCGGCATAGGTCGCCCGCCAGACCGCCTCGGCGGGCACGCCGTCGGCGCCGAGCACCCCGGCGGTACAGGCCAGCACCGCGAGCAGGCCGAGGAGCGACTCGCCGAGCATGCCGCCGTAGCCGATGAAGCGGGCGTCGGGCTCGCCGGAGATCTGTTTGGCGGTCGTGCCCGAGGAGACCAGCGAGTGGAATCCGCTGGCCGCTCCGCAGGCGATGATGATGAAGACAAAGGGGTAGAAGCTGGGCGCGCCCGCGGGCTCGGGCCGGAAGGCGGGCGCCACGAACTCGGGGCGCGCCAGGAAGATGCCGAGGTAGGCCAGGAGCAGGCCGAGGTAGAGGAGCAGCGAGTTCAGGAAGTCGCGCGCCTGCAGCAAACTCCAGACCGGCAGCACCGAGGCGGCGAACGAATAGGCGAGGAGAATCGAGATCCACCCCGACATCCCCGGCCAGGCCGACCTCTCGAGGCCGAGCAGGGGGAGCTGCACCCCGCCCCAGACCGCGGTAAGCATCAGCACGAAGCCGACCGCGGTCGTCGGGATCAGCGGGAACTTCTTCACGTACAGCAGGTAGCCCATGACCATGGCCATCGCGATCAGCGAGCCGGAGGGCAGCACGGCGGTCGGGAACGACGCCGTGTCCGCCAGCGGCTGCTGTGGATCCCAGTCGGGCGAGATGCTGAACAGCACGGCGATGACGTAGACGAAGACCCCCATCGCCAGCGCCACGCCGAAGAAGATCACCAGATGGAAGAGCGTCTTGGCGCGGTGCCCGATGATCCCCTCCGCCACCTTGCCGATCGACATGCCGCGGGCGCGCATGCTGACCACCAGGGAGCCGAAGTCGTGCACGCAGCCGACCAGCAGCGCTCCGCCGACGACCCAGAGCATCGCCGGCAGCCAGCCCCAGATCACCGCCACCGCCGGACCGAGCATGGGCGACAGTCCGGTGATCGAAGCCCAGTGATGGCCGAACAGGACGAAGCGGTTGGTCGGCACGTAGTCGATGCCGTCTTCGAGCTCGTGCGCCGGAGTGCGCGCCGCCGGGTCGAGCGAGAAGATCCGCTCCGACAGATGTCTGGAGTAGAACCGGTAGCCGAGGAAGTAGGCCAGCAGACAGACGGCGGTGGCGAGCGCGGCCATGGATGGCGCGAAGGTTATCGCAGGGCCGATCGAACGCCCCCCACACGTGGGGGCGCCTCCCGCGCCGTACCGCCCGGACCCGTGCCGGGCGCAGAGACACCGCCCGGGTGTCAGCGCACCAGCAGGATTCGCTCGTTGGCCGGGTAGAGCCACTCGACGCCGCGAGCCGTCAGAACGGCGTCGTCTTCGAGCGGGATGCGCACCTTCTTGCCGCCCCAGTCCGGGTTCGCGGTGTAGGCGAAGAGCTCGATCGACAGGAGGTTGGTCGGGTGCAGCGTGTAGGCCATGCGGGTCGGGTTGAAGAAGGCGATCGAGGGCCCGATACCGTGCCCCGAGTTGCCTACCGAATGGCAGCCGATGACGACGTCGGTGACTTCCGGGTCGTCGCTCGGCTGATTGAACTCGATCCGGTTGAAGCCCGCCGCCTCGAGCGC
>JAHEKO010000006.1 GCA_024638355.1 Acidobacteriota bacterium | reverse complement strand
GCCGGTTGAAGAGGTCCGCTCGAGCCTCGGACGAGAGCTCGCCGGCCTCCGCCTGCGCCCGGGTCTCCGCCGACCGCACCAGCGTGTCGGCCGCGGCCGCCACCGTTTCCGGAGGCGGCGCTTTCGGCACACAGGCGACCCCGGCGATCGAGATCGCGATGAGGAGAACTCCGACTTTGGCTCGGCTCATGAACCCTCCCTTCCAACACACCTGTCCCTGCCCTGCTCCTCGCGCGGCACGAGACTCTATTCGGATAATGCTGGCAGGGATTCTGCCATAGGAGACGAGCGCGCTCCTCGGATGGACGCGTCGCTGCGCCGGCAACGCCGCCCAAGTACGGATCTCACCGCTTCGGGGTCCGACGCGCGGGCAGGGGCCGGTCGACCTGGTGTCCCGTCCGATCGCCGGTCTCCGACTGGCGCGGCCCAACCACTACCACCACGTCCCGGCGACTACCTCCGTGGGCGGCGGGTTGGTGAGCTGCTCACTACCGGGCGCCGCCCACTGTCGGGGTGGTTCCGGTCCCCGTCCATGGGGCGTTGCCGCATCGGCTCGTTGGTTGTACAAGAGTAGATACCTCGACAAGAGCCATCCTGGTGTGCTTCCGGGAGCGCAAGGCTACGGGTCTTGCCACAGCCGCACGCCGGCCGTGACCTGGCTGCAAGCTCGATTCCGTGATCGCTGGGCTGCCGAAAGGTGCGCAGTGGCGCAACACCGCGCCGCGCGATTCTTACCTCAAGGAGGCTGAAATGGCCAAGCAAGGAACCATCCATCTGAAGCTGCTGGACGCCGAGGGTCGACCATTACCCGACCGGGTCGATATCGAGCTCCGGCACCAGTTTCTGAGCGACCTCAAGGTCGCTCGCGACGTCGACGGCTCGAAGACGATCAAGATCGACGGCCTGCACCAGATGCCGCAGGGGCTCTACAAGCTGCTGGTGCGGCCGCGGCAGTTCCGGGTCACCCAGCAGTTCGTGAACGTCAAGTCGAGCGGCGTGACCGAGGTCGAGATGCCGATCGGACCCAGGGCGACCGACGGCGAGGCCGGCTACAAGCCGCGGATCGTCGTCAAGTTCAAGGACTTCGTCGAGTTGCCGTACGAGGACGCGATCGAGCCCGAGGTCGAGCGCCTGCAGATCGGCCCCTGGAGCCAGATCGGCAAGGAGTTCCCCGGCGCGACCCTGCGGCGGATGTTCACCTCGCTACCGGAGGAGAGGATTCGCGAGCTGATGGACCGGGCGCGCGAGATGGACCCCGACCAGTCGGCGCCGAGCCTGCTCTCCTACTACATGGTCGACTGCCCGCCGGGCGTCGATCCGCAGACCCTGGCGGACGCCTTTCTGCGCTGGGAGACCGTCGAGACGGCCTACTTCGATCCGCCGGGGAGCGAGCCGCAGGTCAGCCCGGCGGACGATCCGCGCTTCGCCAACCAGGGCTATCTCGACCCCGCTCCCGACGGCATCGACGCCGAGTTCGTCTGGCCGCGGGCCGGTGGCGCCGGATTCGCCGGTGGCGACGGCGCCGGTCTCCGGGTGATCGATCTGGAGCGCGGCTGGACCTTCGGACACGAGGACCTGGCGGCGCAGGGAGCGACACTCCTTCATGGCTCCATCCGGGACGGCTCGCGAGCGCACGGCACGGCGGTTCTGGGCGAAATCTGCGCTGTCGACAACGCCCTCGGCGGCATCGGCATCACGCCGCACGTGACGTCGGTCGACGCGGTCTCCTACTGGGGCAGCAACCGACCCGACGCCATCCTGGCGGCGGTCGATCGTCTATCGTTCGGCGACATCCTGCTGATCGAAGCGCAAGTACCGCTCGGCATCTGGCTGCTGCCGATCGAGGCGCTGCTGGCGGAGTTCGACGCCCTGCGTCTGGCGACCGCGCTTGGCATCGTGGTGGTCGAAGCGGCGGGCAACGGCGGCCACGACCTCGACACCTACACCGACGGCTCCGGCACCGCCATCCTCAACCGGGCGGCGGCCGGGTTCCGGGACTCCGGCGCCATCATGGTCGGGGCCGCGACCTCGGCAACGCCGCACAGCCGGTGCGATTTCCCGACCTGGGGCTCGAACTACGGCAGCCGAATCGATTGCTACGCCTGGGGCGAGAACGTCGACACGACCTATTCGAGCCCGGGCCCGAATCCGCCGCCGTCGACCACCGCCTACACCAGCGCGTTCAACGGCACTTCGAGCGCTTCGCCGATCATCACCGGTGCGGCGCTGGCGGTGCAGGGAATGGCCCTGGCCAGCCTCGGCTACCGCTTCAGCCCGCACCAGATGCGCGCCCTGTTGAGCGATCCGGCCACCGGCACCGCCTCCGCCAACGCGGCGGTCGACCGCATTGGAGTCATGCCCAACCTGCGGGCGATCGCCGAGGGTGACGTGCTGAACCTGGCGCACGACGTCTACATCCGCGACTACGTCGGCGACGTGGGCGATCCCCACACCGGCGCGATCTCGGCCAGCCCCGATGTCATCCTCAGGCCCGTCGCGGTGCCTGATCCGCAGGCCGCCTTCGGCCAGGGCAGCGGCACCGAGAACCTGAGCTCGCTGGGCTACGTGGCCGAGGCCGGGCAGGACAACTACCTCTACGTGCGAGTGCGCAACCGCGGCGGCTCGGACGCCGCCAACGTGACCGCCGACGTCTACTGGTCTCCGGTCGCCAGCTTGGTGGCCCCCAACCTGTGGCACCTGGTGGATTCGACCACCATTGCCAACGTCCCCGCCGGCGACCTGCTGACGGTCTCCGGCGCGATCACCTGGCCGGCGGCCGCGATTCCCGCCACCGGCCACTACTGCCTGGTGGCGATCATCGGCACCGACGCCGACCCGCCGCCGGGGCCGGGCGACTTCATCGACTGGCAGCACTTCCGCCGCTTCATCCAGGAGAACAACAACGTCACCTGGCGCAACTTCAACGTCGTCGACAACGAGCCCGACCCCGACTCGGCCGATCCGGACTTCGTGGCGCTGCCGTTTGTGGTGCCGGGTGCGGCGGACCGGGCGCGGCAGATGGGCCTCGAGGTGGTGGCGCGGCTGCCGCGCGGCGCCAAGCTGGTGCTCGACGCGCCGCGGCACTTCGTCGACCTGATGCGCGAGCGCTCGCCCTACGTCGTGTTCGACGAGGAGGCAGGCCGAGCTCGAGTGCCGCTCAACCCCCGGGGCCGGCGGGTGCTGGGTCCAGGGCTGTTGAAGGCCAAGTCGACCGCCGACGTGCGGCTGCTGGTCCACGTGCCCGAGGAGGCGAGAAAGGCCGACTACCAGGTCTTCGTCCGCCAGACCTCCGAGGGCGAGGAGGTCGGCCGCCTCACCTGGCGCCTGGCGCCCCGCGGGTGGCGCGATCCGTGTGATCCGGGGCTGCCCGTGAGCTGAGCGGCAATCCGCTCCGATCGCGGAGACCTCGCCGTCCCCGCGCCGCCGACCACGGCGCGGGGACGGTCCGGCGCTGGCAGCTCGCCGGTTACCGCATCATGCGGCGCAAGTACCGTGGAGCGGGAGACGGGGATCGGACGCGCGACCAACGGCCTGGAGAACCGTCAGTCCGCCCGATCCAGCTCTTCCAACTCGTCGATCATCCCCTCGACCACTTCGAAGCCGGCACGCCAGAAGGAGGGGTCGCTGATGTCGATGTCGGCCGCGGCGAGGATCTCCTCCGGGCGGGCCGAGCCGCCCTGGGCGAGCATGCGCAGGTAGCCGGGGACGAAGCTCTCGCCGACTTCCTGGTAGCGCCGGTAGAGGGCGAGGACCAGGAGCTGGCCGAAGCTGTAGGCGTAGCAGTAGAAGGGCGAGTGGTAGAAGTGGGGGATGGTCACCCACTCCAGCCGGAACTCGTCGGGGACGTCGACGGCGTCGCCGAAGTGGCCGCGCACGATGTCGAGGTAGATCTCGCTCAGCTCGTCCGGGGAGCTGCCGGCGAGGATCGAGTCGTGGGCGCGGATCTCGAAGCGGACGAAGCAGGCCTGGCGAACGACGGTGGCGTAGATGTCGTCGAGAGAGGCGGCGATGAGCTCGCGGCGGGCGACGGGGTCGCTCTCTTCGCGCAGCATCCGATCGGTGAGCAGCATCTCGGCGAAGACCGAGGCGGTCTCGGCCAGCGGCAGGGTGGCGTGCTGGGTGAGCACCGAGTGCTCCTCGGCCAGCAGGCTGTGGACGGCGTGGCCGAGCTCGTGCGCGAGGGTCGCCACGTCGCGGACGCGGCCGTTGAAGTTGGCCAGCAGCCAGGGCGTCTGGGACGGCAGGACGGTGGCGCAGAAGGCGCCGCCGCGCTTACCCTTGCGGATCTCGCTATCGACGTGATCGTCGGCGAAGACCTTCTCGGCGCGGCGGCCGAAGTCCTCGCTGAAGTCGTAGAGGGTGTCGAGCACCTTGCGCACCGCGTGCGGATACTCGATGCGGCGCTCGGAGCCGGCGAGCGGCGCGTAGAGGTCGTAGCGGCTCAGGACCTGGCGGTCGCGGTCGCCGCTGAGCCAGCCGGCCTTGAGCCGAAAGTAGCGCTGGAAGACCGCGGCGCCCTCCTGGACGGCGTCGAGCAGGGTGAAGACGGCGCGGTCGGGCAGGTCGTTGTCCATGTTGCGCACCGACAGCGGCGTCGGGAAGCCGCGCAGCTGGCGGTTCTCGGCGTCCCAGTCGCGCACCCGATGGACGTAGATCTGGCCGAGGATCTTCGACTCGCGGGAGTAGACGTTGAAGAACTCGTCGTACGCTCGCCGCCGCACCCCGCCGTCGGGCGAGAAGGCGAAGCCGTTGATCTGGTCGCGGGTGACCGAGCGCGTCTCGCCGTCGATCTCGATCTCGAACTCGAGCCGGTTGGTGAGCATCGAGAACAGGGTCAGAAGCGCCTCGACGCCGTTGGCGCCCTTCAGGTTGATGACCTTTTCGGGCGTCTCCTCCAGGGTGTAGGGCCGGAAGCGGCGCGCGTTGCGGAGGAAGTGGCCGAAGTCGGGGTATCCCTCGAGGCCGGCCAGCAGCCGCTCCGCATCGGCCTCTTCGAGCTCCTTCCACCAGAGCATGAGGAAGAGGATGCGGTTCTGGAAACCGGTCATCGCGTGCTCGACCCGATTGCGGTAGGTGAGCGCCGCCTCGGACTGGGTATCCTCGGAAAACCAGAGCTGACCGTAGGCGGAGATCACGTAGAAGCGCTCGACGAGCTGCTCGTAGAGCTTCAGCAGCCGCGTGAACTCATCGGCATCGAGATCGGGCGACAGGCGCTCGCGCCAGCTCTCGAGCTCGTCCACCCGAGCCTCGAGCTCGGCCAGCAGCTCGCCGACGTCGGTCTCTCTGCCCTCGGGCAGAAGCTCCGACAGGTCCCAGCCCTTCTGCCGGTAGGCGGCGATCTCCCGCTTCCCGGACAAAGCCTTGGCGGTCTGGATCGGGGCGGACTTCAAGAAGGGAGCTCCGGCGGCTACTCGGTCGAGACCTGCTCTTGATCGCCCGACAGGGCCGCGTGCAGGGTGTGCCACGCGAGCGTAGCGCACTTGACCCGCACCGGGAACTCCCGAACTCCCTCGAACACCGCCAGCTTGCCCAGCTTCTCCGGCGCCTCGCCCCGCACGCTCGGATCGCCGGTGAGGAGCTCGTGGAAGCCGCCGAAGAGCTCCTCGGCCTCCTCCACGCTCTTGCCCTTCACCGCCTCGGTCATCAGCGACGCCGAGGCCTTGGAGATGGCGCAGCCCGAGCCGTCGAAGTGGACGTCGAGGATGACGCCGTCGGCGACCCGCAGGTAGACCTTGAGCTGGTCGCCGCAAAGCGGGTTGTAGCCCTCGGCCTCGTGATCCGCGTCGGGCAGCGGCCCGAAGTTGCGCGGCTTGCGGTTGTGATCGAGGATGACCTCCTGGTAGAGGTCCATCAGATCGCTCATCCGCCGAAGACCTCCCGGATCTTGTCGAGGCCGACGACGAGGCGATCGACCTCCTCGCGCGTGTTGTAGAACGCCAGCGAGGCGCGCGACGTGGCGGGCACCCCGAAGTGCTGCATGACGGGCTGGGCGCAGTGGTGGCCGGTGCGAATGGCCACCCCCTCCTGATCGAGAATGGTGCCGACGTCGTGAGCGTGGACGTCGCCGATCACGAAGGAGAGCACGGCGGCCTTGCGGCGCGCGGTGCCGATCAGGCGCACGCCGGGAACCGCCTCGAGCTCGGCGGTGGCGTAGGCCAGGAGCTCGTCCTCGTAGGCTTCGATGCGGTCGAGGCCGATGCGCTCCAGGTAGTCGACCGCGGCGCCGAAGCCGACCGCCCCCGCGATATTCGGCGTCCCCGCCTCGAATCGGGCCGGCGGCTCGGCGTACTCGGTGCGCTCGAAGCTCACCGTGCGAATCATCTCGCCGCCGCCTTGATACGGCGGCATGGCGGCCAGCAGATCGTGCCGGCCGTAGAGCGCCCCGACGCCGGTCGGCCCGAACATCTTGTGGCTCGAGAAGGCGTAGAAGTCGCAGCCCAGAGCCTGGACGTCGACCTTCTTGTGGGGCACCGCCTGGGCGCCGTCGATCAGGATCGGAATGTCGCGCTCGTGGGCGAGCTCGATCATGCGCTCGACGGGATTGATCGTGCCGAGGGCGTTGGAGACGTGCGACACCGCGACCATCTTGGTGCGCTCGCTGAGGAGGCGCGCGAACTCCTCCATGTCGACGTCGCCGCGGTCGTCGAGCCGGGCGACGCGCAGCTTGGCGCCGCGATCCTCGCAGACCAGCTGCCAGGGGACGATGTTCGAGTGGTGCTCGAGGCCGGTGATGACGATCTCGTCGCCCGGATCGAGGCGGCCGCGAGCGAAGCTGCCGGCGACCAGATTGACCGCGTCGGTGGTGCCCTTGACGAAGACGATCTCGCGAGCGCTGGCGGCGTTGACGAAGCTCGCCACCTTCTGGCGGGCGCTCTCGTAGGCCGCCGTGGCCCGCACCGACAGCGCATGCACGCCGCGGTGGACGTTGGCGCACGACTCGAGGTACCAGTGAGCCTCGGCGTCGATCACCGACCGCGGTTTTTGCGAGGTCGCCGCGTTGTCTAGATAAGCGAGCGGCTTGCCGTAGACCTTGAGCTCCATGGCCGGGAAGTCCCGGCGGATCTCTTCGACGGCGAGAGCCACCGGCAGCCTCCCGATCTGAGCGTCGGCTACGGCGTCGGTCGTCATCTCATTCTCGCGGCGGCCGCGCGCGGCAGGGGCGAGCCCGCCTCTTGCCTACGTCTGCGCCGCCGTTCGCAGCATCCGAGACAATCTACACCGCCTGACGTACGACCTCTCCTTTCGGCAGCCTGCGGAAGAGGAACTCCTCGAGCTCCCGGCGCACGGAGTCGACCTTGATGCGCTCGACGATGTCGGCGGCGAAGGCATAGGTCAGCAGGCTCCTGGCGGCCTCCTCGCCGATCCCGCGCGACCGCAGATAGAAGACCGCGACGTCGTCGAGGTGACCCGTGGTCGAGCCGTGGGTGCACTTGACGTCGTCGGCGAAGATCTCGAGCTGCGGGTGCGAGTTGACCAGCGCGTCTTTCGACAGCAGGAGGTTTCGGTTGGTCTGCTTGGCGTCGGTCTTCTGGGCGTCCTTGTGGACGTGAATCAGGCCGTTGAAGACCGCCCGCGACCTGCCCTCGAGGATCCCCTTGTAGAGCTCGTGACTGTCGCAGTTGGGCATGGCGTGATCGACGCGCATGTGATTGTCGATCTGCTGCTCGCCCTCGACCATGTAGAGGCCGTTCAGCGTCGACTCGCAGCCCTCGCCGTCGAGCACGGCGTTGACGTCGTTGCGCACCAGGCCACCGCCCCACGAGATGGAGTGCGACGAGACGTTCGAGTCGCGCTGCTGGTGAATCTGGAAGGTCGCCATGTGGATGGCGTCGGTCGACTCGCGCTGCAGCTTGTAGTGATCGATCACCGCGTTCGGTCCGGCCGCGACCTCGGTCACCGGGCTGGTCATGTAGCGCCCCTCGCCGAGCGAGGCGTACTGCTCGACCACCGTCACCTGCGAGCTCTCGCCGGCGACGATCAGATTGCGCGGGTAGAAGGCGACCGCCTCGGCCTCGGGCACGCCGAGGCAGATGAGATTGATCGGCTGCTCCACCACGACGCCCCTGGGCACGTAGATGAACGCGCCGTCGCGCAAGAACGCGGTGTTGAGCGCCACGAACGGGTGCTCTTCGAACTTCGCCAGCTTGCCGACGTACTCGTCGACCAGCTCGGGGTGATCGACGGCCGCGCGGGCCAGGCTCGCCACGACGACGCCCTCCGGCAGCTCGCCGAGCTCCGAGTAGTCGGCCGAGAAGCGGCCGTTGACGAGCACGATCTGGTGGCAGCCCTCGTAGCGGAAGGGCTCGAGGTCGTCCGCGCCGAAGCCGTTGAAGCTCTGCGGCAGCCGGAACGGGGTCTCGCGAATCGCGTTGAGGTTGATGAAACGCCACTGCTCGGCGCGACGCGACGGAATGCCGATCTCGCCGAAGCGCTCGATCGCCAGGCCGCGCCGCTCGGTCAGTGCCGCGGGCCACGACTCCGACAGCCCGTCGACGAACTTGCGGTACTCGCTCTGCAGATGCTCGACTGCGCCCATGCTCAAAACCCCTCTCAGGCGCTCGGCGCGGCCGCCAGCTCGCTCTCGGCGACCCGCTCCTCGAGCCAGGCGTAACCCTTCTCTTCCAGCTTGTGGGCCAGCTCCTTGCCGCCCGACTCGACGATCCGGCCGCCGACCATGGCGTGCACCTTGTCGGGCACGATGTAGTTGAGCAGCCGCTGGTAGTGGGTGATGACGATGAAGGCGCGGTCGGGACTGCGCAGCGAGTTGACGCCGTCGGAGACGATCTTCAGCGCGTCGATGTCGAGGCCGGAGTCGGTCTCGTCGAGCACCGCGAGCGTGGGATCGAGGACCGACAGGTGGAAGATCTCGTTGCGCTTCTTCTCGCCGCCGGAGAAGCCCTCGTTGACCGGCCGGTTGAGAAGCGACTCGTCCATCTTGACGAGCTTCATCTTCTCGCGCACGTAGGTCAGGAAGTCCATGGCGTCCATCTCTTCCTGGCCGCGATGCTTGCGGATGGCGTTGAGGGCGGCCTTCAGGAAGTAGACGTTGCTCACGCCCGGAATCTCGACCGGATACTGGAAGGCCAGGAAGAGGCCCTCGCGCGCCCGCTCCTCGGGCGCCAGCTCGAGCAGCTCCTCGCCCTTGTAGTGGACCTCGCCCGCGGTCACCTCGTACTCCTCCTTGCCCGCCAGGACCTGGGCCAGGGTCGACTTGCCCGAGCCATTCGGCCCCATGACCGCGTGCACCTCGCCGGGATTGACCGTGAGGTCGAGACCCTTGATGATCTCCTGCTCTTCCACCCGCACGTGCAGGTTCTTGATTTCCAGCATGCTCATTTCTTTGTTCCTCGTTTTCAGACGTAGGTGAGGGCCTCGCCCCGCCTCTACGTGTTGTTCTGGTTGCCCCGTGGGGGTCTCCTTAGCCGACGCTGCCCTCGAGGCTGATCTCGAGCAGCTTGCGCGCCTCGACGGCGAACTCCATCGGCAGCTCGTTGAAGACCTCTTTGCAGAAGCCGTTGACGATCATCGACACCGCGTCCTCGGTCTCGATGCCGCGCGTGTTGCAGTAGAAGAGCTGATCTTCGCCGACCTTCGAGGTCGACGCCTCGTGCTCCATCTGGGCGGTCGGATTCTGGACGTCGATGTACGGGAAGGTGTGCGCCCCGCACTTGTCGCCGATCAGCATCGAGTCGCACTGCGAGAAGTTGCGCGCGTTCTCGGCCTTGCGCAGGATCTTCACCTGCCCCCGGTAGGTGTTCTGGCCGAAGCCGGCCGAGATGCCCTTCGACACGATCGTCGAAGTCGTGTTGTTGCCGGCGTGGATCATCTTCGTACCGGTATCGGCCTGCTGATAGGCCTTCGACAGCGCCACCGAGTAGAACTCGCCGACCGAGTCGTCGCCCTTGAGAACCACGCTCGGGTATTTCCAGGTGATGGCCGAGCCGGTCTCCACCTGGGTCCAGGAGATCTTGGCGCGCTTCTCGGCGACGCCGCGCTTGGTGACGAAGTTGTAGATGCCGCCCTTGCCGGTCTCGGGATCGCCCGGGTACCAGTTCTGGACGGTCGAGTACTTGATCTGGGCGTCGTCCATGGCGTGCAGCTCGACGACCGCCGCGTGCAGCTGGTTCTCGTCGCGCATCGGCGCCGTGCAGCCTTCGAGATAGCTGACGTAGGCGCCCTCTTCGGCGACGATCAGCGTGCGCTCGAACTGTCCGGTGTTCGACGCGTTGATGCGGAAGTAGGTCGAGAGCTCCATCGGGCAGCGCACCCCCTTGGGCACGTAGACGAAGGAGCCGTCGGAGAAGACCGCGGAATTGAGCGCCGCGAAGAAGTTGTCGCCGCGCGGCACCACCGAGCCGAGATGCTTGCGCACCAGCTCGGGGTGATCCTGGATCGCTTCCGACATCGAGCAGAAGATGACGCCCGCCTCGGCCAGCTTGCCCTTGAAGGTGGTGGCGACCGAGACGCTGTCGAAGACCGCGTCGACCGCGACGCCGGCCAGCATCTGCTGCTCCTGTAGCGGAATACCGAGCTTCTCGTAGGTCGCCAGGATCTCCGGATCGACCTCGTCGAGACTCTTGGGACCCTCCTTCGGCGCCGAGTAGTAGGAGATCGTCTGGTAGTCGATCGGGTCGTACTTGATGTTGGCCCAGGTCGGCTCCTTCATCTTGAGCCAGTTGCGATAGGCCTCGAGCCGCCAGTCGAGCATCCACTGGGGCTCTTTCTTGATCGCCGACAGCCGGGCGATGACGTCTTCGTTCAGGCCGGGCTCGAACGTCTCCTGCTCGACCTCGGTGACGAATCCGGCCTCGTAGGGCTGTTCGACGCGCTTTTCCAGAACATCTGTGGTTTCAGGTGGCATTCGCTCTCGCTCCTTCGCGACCGACGCTCGCCGGCCGTTGTTCAACTCCATGAACGAGCCTCACGAGGGCTCTGCGGGTTGCTCCATCGAGCGCCGGCCGAGGGTGACCAGCCGCTCGAGCGGCTCGGTCATTTCGGCCAGCGATATCGCTTCCAGCGCCTGGCGGATGGCCAGGTTGATTCGCTGCCAGTTGCCGCGCACGGCGCAGAACGGCTCCTGCGAGCATTCGCCCGGGCCGTCCTCGATGCACTCGGTGACCGCGATCGGGCCCTCGAGCGCGCTGATGATCTCCGCGACCGAGATCGATTCCGGGTCCCGCGCCAGGGTGTAGCCGCCCTTGACGCCGCGATGCGACTCGAGAAGTCCGGCGCGCGCCAGGATCTTCAGGATCTTGCTCACGGTCGGCGCCGGCAGCTGCGAATCGCTCGCCAGGCTCGCCGCGTTGTGCAGCGCGTCGGCGCCGTTGGCGAGCCGCGTCATCAGCACGATGGCGTAGTCGGATTGCTTGGTGATTCGGATCATTTCTGGCGCTCGGTCTCGGTTGAGAGTTCGACCGGAAGCGTCGTTCGGTTTTGGCGGCTCAATAAAGAGGACCATTTCGGTCCCCTTTTCTCCCGGATGATACCCGAGCGCGTCGGGAAGTCAAGTGTTCGTTGAAGGATGCACGGCGCTTGGAGAGCGCCGCGGCCGCGCGAAACAGCTGGGATCTTCGCCTACTTCGAGGCGGTAGAGGCGTCGCGGTCCCTCGCCGGATCTTCGGGCACCGCGTTGCTCTCGACGGGCGGCAGCGGCCGCTCCCGGCCCAGGAGCACCGCCGCCCACTGCAGCTCCTGAGACTCCTCGAGCGCGATCTTGATCATCATCGTCAACGGCACCGACAGCAGCATGCCGAGCGGCCCCCAGACCCAGCCCCAGAAGATCAGGGAGATGAAGACGACCAGCGTCGACAGACCGAAGCGGCGTCCCATGACGGTCGGCTCGAGGAGGTTGCCGATAAGGACGTTGACCAGGATGTAGCAGGCGGCCACGATCAGTGCGCGCCCGGGGCCGAACAGGATGAGCGCCACGATCACCGCCGGCACCGCGGCGATGATCGAGCCGATTGCCGGAATGTAGTTCAGCATGAAGGCGACCAGGCCGAAAACCGGGGCGTAGGGCAGGCCGAGAGCCCAGGTGAAGAGGCCGAGAATGAGCCCGGTGGCGATGCTGACGAGCGTCTTGACCACGAGGTAGTGCTGCACCTCCTGAGCGACCCCGGCGAGGTAGTTGATCGCTCGCGAGTCGACGCCGAATGCCGCCGTCATCTTGCGCGGGATCCGGCCGCCTTCGATCAGGAAGAAGACCAGCAGAAAGAGGACGAGGACCGAGAAGGAGACCGCCGAGGCGACGCCGGTCAGCGTGCGGCGCACGACACCGCCCGCCACGTCGACGAAGCGCCCGGGGTCGACGTTCTCCAGCAGAAGGAGCGTGCCGATGTCGATGCCGCGCTCCTGGAGAGCCGTGACGCTCTCGCGAACCCGCTCGGTGAACTGCTCGATGAAGCCGGGCGCCGCGTTGATGAAGGCGTTGACCGTCGGAGCGAAGAGGAAGCCCAGCACCGACAGCACGCCGACCTCGAGCAGGACGGTGGTGATCACCGCCAGGGTGAGCCTCACCCCCTGGCGCCGCAAGAAGGCGACGATCGGAAAGCTGAGCAGGGCGATGATCAGAGCCAGCAGCAGCGGCAGCATGAACGGCGCGGCGGCGCGCAGCCCGGCGATGACCACCACCAACGAAGCGGCGGTCAGCAGCCAGCGGCCTCGCGGCGCCTGCACACTCCTCACCCGGGGCTCGCTGACCTTGGCCGACCCTGGCGGGTCATTCTCGGGAAGAGACACCGGCCCCGCGAATATACGTCGACGAGGCCGGTCGGAGCTACTGACGGCTCTTCGAGTGCGCGGCCACCAGCTCTTTTACCACGCCCGGCTCGGCCAGGGTGGTCACATCACCCAGCTCGTCGTACTCCCCTGAGGAGATCTTGCGCAAGATGCGACGCATGATCTTGCCGCTGCGGGTTTTGGGCAGGCCTCTGGTGATCTGGATCAGGTCGGGTGTGGCGAACGGCCCGATCACCTGCCGCACCTGCTGCCGCAGCTCGGCCACGAGCCGGTCGCCGTCGCCCTCCGCGTAGCCCGGGCTCGCCAGCACGTAGGCCGCGATACCGGTCCCCTTGATCTCGTGGGGAAAGCCGACCACCGCGGCCTCGGCGACGCCCTCGTGCGCCACCAGGGCGCTCTCGACCTCGGCGGTTCCCAAACGGTGCCCCGAGACGTTGAGCACGTCGTCGACCCGGCCGGTGATCCAGTAGTAGCCGTCCGCGTCGCGGAGGCAGCCGTCGCCGGTGAAATAGAGCCCCGGGTACTGGGAGAAGTAGGTGTCGCGGTAGCGCTGGTGGTCGCCGTAGATGGTGCGGGCGATTCCCGGCCAGTGGCGCCGGATGCAGAGGTTGCCGCGCACGTCGTTGCCCTCGATCTCGTGACCCTCCTCGTCGACCAGGAGCGGCTCGATACCGAAGAAGGGCAGCGTCGCCGAGCCCGGCTTGGTGGCGATCGCCCCGGGCAGCGGAGTGATCATGATGCCTCCGGTTTCGGTCTGCCACCAGGTATCGACGATGGCGCAGCGGCCCCGGCCGACCAGGTCGTGGTACCACTTCCAGATCTCGGGGTTGATCGGCTCGCCGACGGTGCCGAGGATGCGCAGGCTGCCGCGGTCGTACTTCTTCACCCAGTCGTCGCCCTCGCGGGCAACCGCCCGGATGGCGGTCGGCGCGGTGTAGAAGATCGTGATGCCGAGGTCGTCGATCAACTGCCAGTAGCGCCCGGGATCGGGGTAGGTCGGGGTCGATTCGAACATCACGGTGGTTGCGCCATTGGCCAGCGGTCCGTAGACGATGTAGGTGTGGCCGGTGATCCAGCCGCAGTCGGCCACGCAGGCGTAGACGTCGTCTTCGTGCAGGTCGAAGACCAGCTCGTGGGTGGCCGCGGCGTACACCAGGTAGCCGCCGGTGGTGTGCAGCACGCCCTTCGGCTTGCCGGTGGAGCCCGAGGTGTAGAGGATGAAGAGCGGCGACTCGGCGTCCATCTCCTCGGCCGGGCAATCGGTGGAGGCCGCGGCCATCGCCGGAGCGAGCCAGTGATCGCGGCCCTCGACCATCGGTACGTCCGCGTCGGTGCGGCGCGCGACCAGCACCGACTCGACGACGTCGAGCCCCTCGACGGCGCGGTCGACAGTCGCCTTGAGCGGGATCGACTTGCCGCCGCGAAGGCCCTCGTTGGCGGTGATCACCACCTTGGCGCCGGCGTCGACGATCCGGTCGCGCAGCGACTCGGCCGAGAAGCCGCCGAAGACCACCGAGTGCACGGCGCCGATGCGCGCGCAGGCGAGCATCGCCGCCGCCAGCTCGGGCATCATGCCCAGGTAGATCGCCACCCGGTCGCCGCGCCCCACACCGTGCGCCTTGAGCACGTTGCCGAAGCGGCAGACGATCTCGTGGAGCTCGCGGTAGGTGATGTGCTGGTAGTCACCGGGCTCGTCCTTCGCCCACAACAGAGCGGTCTTGTCGCCGCGGCTCTCCAGATGCCGGTCGACGCAGTTGTAGCAGGCGTTCAGGCGGCCGCCGTCGTACCAGGTGAACTCGAGCGACTCCATGTCCGCCTGCTGGATCGTCTCGGGCGGCTGGAACCAGGTCAGCCGCTCGCCCTGGCGACGCCAGAACTCGTCGGGCGACTCCAGCGACTCCCGGTAGAGCTTCTCGTAGGCTTCGAGCGAACCGACCTGGGCGCGCTCGGCGATCTCGGGCTTGACTGCGTACATCGCTCCCTCCTACCCACAAAAACGGGGACGGGGGAGTCGTTCCACCCGTCCGCGGCAGGTCAAAGCTTAGCGCAGCGGCTCGCCTTCGACCCCACCTAGGGGAGTGGGGCGCCCAGCTCCTCCAGCTGCCGGTGCGCGGCCTCGGACCAGCCCCGATTCGCCAGCGGCGAAGCCGGGCTGGGGTGGAGAATGCGGCCGATCCCGAGGTCGAGACCGTCGAGCGCGATGCGCGCCCGGTCCTCGGCGAATCGCCCGATACCGACCACCAGCCGCGGACCGAGCGCCTCCATCGTCAGCCGCAACGAGCGATCGCAGACGGCGAAGAGCCGCTTGCGCTCGGCCGCCGGGAGCTTGTCGGGCGTCCGGTTGCGGCCGCTCGCCTCCATGAAGCTGAGCGGGCAGTAGTTGGCGATGAACCACCGGTCGAAGAAGCGCTCGGGCCGCCCGAAGGTCGCGCGTGCCCAGCCCCAGAGCCGCTCCCCGCTCACCTCGTGGCGCGGACACTCCCAGCCGAGCACGGGACGCTTGGGATGCTCGAGCTTCGGCCGGCCGACCGGGGCGTCGACGCCGAGCCAGTCGCGCACCGCGCTCACCTCGCCGAAGGGCACGCCGGTCTGCGCCATCCCCCAGGGACCGGGGTTCATGCCGACCAGGACGACCTCCTTCGGCGCGTCACCGTAGCGTTCGAGGTACTGGGTCGCCGGCGCCCGGGCGTAGTCGAGCGGGTTGTAGACGTGGGTGACGGGCGGGCCGAAGCGCAGACCGCCGACCGCTTCGCGCAGCTCGTCGGCGATCGCCACTAGGGACATCGACACGCCGCGAGCCTACTTGTAGCGGCGGCCGTGCTTGATGACCAGGTCGACGTCCTGCAGCAGGGCAATGTGGCTCAGGACGTCGCCGCGGACGGCGATGATGTCCGCGTACTTGCCCGGACTGACCGTGCCGACGTCGTCGATGACGCCCATGTGGACGGCCGGCCAGTAGGTGGCGGCCTGGATCGCCTCCATCACCGGCACGCCGAAGCGGTGGACCCAGGTGTCGAGCTCCCGCCAGGTCGCGTCGCTGTGGAAGTTGAGCGGCACGCCGCTATCGGTACCGATCAGCAGAACGGCGCCCGAATCCCGCATCTGCTGGAACTTGCGAGCCAGCGTCGGCCGCCGGCGGGGCATCAGCTGGTAGTAGGGAAGGCGCTCGGGGTGGCGCAGCGACTCGCGTACGTCGGCGGCGATCTCGTCGGGCAGACCCAGCCGCCAGCGCGGGTCGTCGAGCCGCTCGCCGAAGCCGTCGCGCGTGTACTCGTACAGCAGCAGCGGCGAGATCGTCGGCGTCCAGAAGAGGGTGTTGGCCCGGCCCTTCATCAACTCGTAGACGTCGTCGGGATACTCGGGCGCGGTTCCCAGTCCGGTGTGCTCGAAGCAGTCGATGCCCGCCGCGATGCCGCGGCGGATCTCCTCGGGCCGGTGCGAATGCGCGACGACCGGGAGACCGTGCGCGTGCGCCTCGTCGACCACCGCTTCGACCTCGTCCATCGTCATCTGGTCCTGATCGATCAGCTTGATGACGTCGACCCCCGCCTCGGCCAGCCGGCGGACCTTGGCGCGCGCATCGTCGGCGCCCGCGACCCCCCAGCGGAATGCCTCCGTGCCCGGATAGGGCTCGTGCTGGATGAACGGTCCCGAGACGTAGAGGGTCGGTCCCGGAACGTCGCCCCGCGCGAGCGCCTCGCGGATCGCCAGGCTCGCCTCGAGCGGCGCGCCGAGATCCCGCGCGCTGGTGACGCCCGCCATCAGCAGCTGCTCGGCCGCGGCCGGCATGATCGTCGACTCGAAAACCGGTAGGTAGGTCTTGTCCCAGTGGGCGTAGTCGGCATGCCCGACCAGCATCAGATGTACGTGCATGTCCCAGAGTCCGGGCAGCACGGTCATCCCTTCGGTCGAGATGATCTCCGCGCCCTCGGGAATCTCGACCTCCCCTTGCGTGCCGACCGCCTCGATCCGGTCGCCGTCGACGACGATCACGCTGTCGGCGATCGGCGTCCCTCCAAACCCGTCGACCAGCCTGCCCCCGACGAGCGCCTTCACCTGCGCGTTCGCCGCGCCCGCGCCCAGCGCCCCGAGCGCCAGAACGGCGGCGAGCGCTCCCTTCCGTATTCGCTTCATAGACCCTCCCGATGCCAGAGCGGCGAGAGTACCGCAGGCGCCGCGGGCGCGGACTTCCAGCCAGCCCGACGCCGGGCCCAAGCCCCTGGCACTTGCCAAAAAACGTTTAATCATCATAAGTTAGACATCTAAGGTTCGTTTTCGTCCAGGGATGAAGGGCACCCAGCTAAGTGCGACCCCTTTGCCGGACGAGTCCGCCCGGTGGTTTCGAACTCTCGCCGACGCGACCTCGTCTGCGATCTTCGTCTATCGCGATCGGATTCTCTGGGCCAATCGCGCGGGCGAGCATCTCTCCGGCTTCTCCAATGCCGAGCTCCGCGAGATGTCGCTCGGCGACCTCCTGGAGCCCGAGCACCGCGGCACCTTCGAGGAGCTGCAGCCGGTCGGCATCCACCGCGCACGCTCGCACCACTTCGAGCTCAAGTTCCGCGCCAGGGATGGCTGCGAGCGCTGGGTCCACTTCTCTGCCGAGCGCGCGCTCTTCGACGGCGAGGCGGCCACCGTCGGCACCGCGACCGACATCACCGAGCGTAAGCTGATCGAGATCGAGCTCTCCCGTAGCCGGGATCTCTCCGACTTCGCGCAGAGGATGGCGAGGTCGATCAGCTGGGAGTGGATCGTCGCCACCGACGAGTTGACCTTCAGCGGCCGGGCCACCGAGATCCTCGGCTTTCCGAGCTTCGACCAGGTCCGCTGCGGCAACGACTTCCTCGATCTCGTCCACTCCGACGACCGCCTGCGCTTCGATCGCGCCATGATCCGGGCGCTCAAGGGCGAGAACCTGTCGATCGAAGTGCGCATCGTCGACCGGCGGGGGCGGACGCGCTGGATGGCGGTCCGTGCCGAAGGCGTGCGCAGCGTGAGCGGCTGGACCGTCAGGGTCGTGGGGGTGATTCACGACATCACGGAGCGCAAGATCGCCGAGGAGGCCCTCTTTCACGAGAAGGAGCGTGCCCAGGTCACCCTGGCCTCGATCGCCGACGGCGTGATTCGCACCGACGCCAAAGGCCTGGTCGACTACCTGAATCCGGTCGCGCAGAAGCTCACCGGATGGAGCCTGGCCGAGTCGTACGGCCGGCCGGCGAGCGAGCTCTACCGCATCATCGACGGGCCTACGAGCAAGCCGCTGGTGAGCCCGGTCGACCGCTGCCTGCACGAGAAGCGCAACGTCGTCTATCCCGGAGACCGCTACCTCGTTCACCGCAACGGCTCGCAGGTCGCCATTCGCGATTCGGCGGCGCCGATCAGCTCGCGCAACGGCGAGCTGAGCGGCGCGATCCTCGTCTTCCAGGACTTGACGCAGCTGCGCGACGTCGAGCGGGAGATGCTGCACCTCGCCAGCCACGATCCGATCACCGGCCTGATCAACCGGCGCGAATTCGAGGGCTGGCTGACCGAAGCCATCCACACCGCGCGCGCCGACAAGCGCACCCACGCCCTCTGCTATCTCGACCTCGATCGCTTCAAGCTGGTCAACGACACCTGCGGCCATTCCGCCGGCGACCAGATGATCCAGCAGGTGGCCACCGTCATCACCCAGACCCTGCGTGAGCGCGGCGCGCTCGCCCGGCTGGGCGGCGACGAGTTCGGCATCCTGTTCGCGGACTGCTCGGCGGCGCAAGCTTGCGAGCTCGTCGAGAAGGTGGCCGTCGCCCTGCGCGCCTTCCGCTTCTCGTGGCGCGATCGCGTCTACACCACCACCTTCAGCGGCGGCCTGGTGCCGATCACCGACCAGAGCCCGGACGCGGCGTCGGTGCTCAGCGCGGCGGATGCCGCCTGCTACGTCGCCAAGGAAGCCGGCGGCGACCGCACGCACGTCTACCAGCTGGGCGACACCGCGCTCGCCGAGCGCTACGGCGAGATGCAGTGGATCTCGCGCATTCACAAGGCCTTCGACGAGGGGCGCTTTCTCCTCTACCGGCAGCGCATCGAGCCGCTGATCTCGACGCTCGAGGAACCCAGCCTGACCGAGCTCTTCGTTCGCATCCGCGGCGAAGACGGCGAGATGATCGAGCCCGGCAAGTTCATTCCCGCCGCCGAGAAGTTCGGACTGATCTCGGCCATCGACCGCTGGGTGCTGCGCACCGCGCTCGACCGGCTCGCCGCCGCCAACGGCAGCGCCGTCGACCAGCGCTTCGCGATCAACGTCTCGGGTCAGAGCCTGAGCGACCAGGGGTTTCTCGATTTCGTCGTCCGCCAGTTCGAGATCACCAACGTGCCGCCCCAGCGGGTGCATTTCGAGATCACCGAGACGTCGGCGATCGCCGACCTGCCCAACGCGATGCGCTTCATCAGCGTGCTCAAGAACATGGGCTGCCGCTTCGTTCTCGACGACTTCGGCAAGGGCCTGAGCTCGTTCAGCTATCTGAAGAACCTGCCGGTCGACTACCTCAAGATCGACGGCGAGTTCGTTCGCAACCTGACCTCCGACCCGATCCAGGCGGCGCTGGTGGGCTCGATACACGAGATCGGCCGGGTGATGGGCCTGCGCACGATCGCCGAGTCGGTGGAGGACAAGGAGACTCTCGACGCGCTGCGCGAGATCGGCGTCGACTACGTCCAGGGCTTCTACTTCTCGAAGCCCCGCCTTCTCGAGTCGCTGGTTCCCGCCCGTTCGTAGGGGCGCGAGCGTCCGGTCGCAGCCCGGCCAGGGGTACCGGCCGACCGAGGCTTGCGGTATCCTGCCGGCCGATTCGAGATTGTCATCAGGCCACCGCCGAAGGCGGCGGCTTCAACTTCACAAAGGAGAGTCCCATGTCCGTAGCCAAGATTTCCGAAATTTCCTGCTCCTCGTCCAAGAGCTTCTCGGCCGCCGTCGAAAAGGGCATCAAGCGCGCCTCGAACACGCTCCAGAACATCACCGGCGCCTGGGTCAAGGAGATGAAGGTCGACGTCGAGAACGGCGAGATCAGCGCCTACCGGGTCACCATGAAGGTGACCTTCGTCCTCAAGGACTGAGCGGGTCTAGACCGCCGCAGCCTCGGCTGGCCTACAGCCGAGAAGACGTCAGGGTCAGGTCGGCGTGCTTCCAGGCCTCCTGGAAGCGCGCATCGACCGCCTCGGCCTCCTCGACGCGCCCCCGGGCCGCGAGGCTCTCGCGCAGCCCGAAGAGCGACCACCCGTTGTCGGGAAACTCGTCCAGGTCGTCGCGGTAGACGCGCTCGGCTTCGGCGGGACGACCGAGCTCGAGCAGGGCCGCTCCCAGGTAGTGCCGCACGGAGGCGTGCCAGGGCGGCGGCTCGTCGTAGTAGAGCCCGTCCTCGAGCTCGACCGCCGCTTCGAGCCGCTCGATCCCTACGGCCGAGTCGCCGCGCGCCAGGGCCAGCTCGCCGGCGAGCTGCTCGCGTGCGACGGCGAGCAGCGCGGCGGTGGTGTTGATGTCGAAGACGGTCACCGTCTCGAGGATCGGATCGGCGGCGATCGCGGTCAGCCTGTCGAGCTCCACCGCCGCGTCATCCAGCCGCTCGAGCCGCGTCAGCGCCATGCCCCGCGCGTAGTGCCAAACGCCGCGAGGATAGACCAGGTCGGCGGCCGGCTCGGCATACGCGAGAATCTCGTCCCACCTGCCGAAGCGCACGCGGGCGTAGAGCGGCGTCACCCAGAAGTGCTGGATCATGCCGAGGCCCTCCTGGCGCATCGCCTGGGCATCCTGGCGCTCGGCCACGGAGTCGGCGGCGCTCAGGGCGACCTCGCTCTCGCCGGCCAGCGTGGCGGAAGCCCAGAGAAAGTGCCGGTTGTGGGGCATGTAGGCGAGCGGATAGAGCCCCTGCTTCCGGCAAGCGGTGACGTAGCCCTCGTCGGCGGCGACCGCGCGCTCGTTGGCGGCGACCGCCTCGTGATAGCGACCGACGCGGATGTAGATGTGCGACGGCATGTGCACCAGATGCCCGGCGCCGGGAACCGCGTCGGCCAACCGCTCCGCCGCGGCGAGGCCGGCTTCGGGCCGACCCAGCTCGACCGCGTGGATGTAGAGATGATTCGCGCCCGGGTGATCCGGCTGGCGCTCGAACACCGGCTCGAGCGCCGCCAGGACCTCTTCGAGCTCGGGCTTGGGCCGGCCGTCCTCGCGCCAGTAGTCCCAGGGCGTCGTGTCCATCAGCGCCTCGGCGAAAAGGGTCGCGACGTCGTTGTCCTCCGGGTAGGCCTGGTGGACCTCGCGCATCGCGGCGGCGTAGGCGACGTCGAGCAGCGACCGGTCCTCGGGCGGCTGCTCCGCGTAGCGCGCCTCGAGCGCCCCGATGAGCGCTCGCTCCTTCTCGCTGGCGCCCGCCGCGAGCTCGCGCGCCCGCGCGAGAGCCGCCCAGGCGACGGGCACGTCGGCCGCCTCCATCGCGGCGTTGATGTTCGGCCCGAGCACCAGCGCCTGGCCCCAGTAGCACATGGCGCATTCGGGATCGAGGCGCGCCGCCTCCTGGAACGACCGGTGGGCTTCGGCGTGGTTGAAACCGTAAGCGAGGACCAGCGCCTGGTCGAAGAAGCGCTGCGCCTCGCTGGAGTCGGTGGTGATCTCGCAGTGATGGTTGCCGAGGCCGTCGAGGCTCGGCGCCAGCCGCGCGCTCGGGTCCGCGGGCCGCGAAGCGCCGCCGCAGCCGAGCAGGATCGCCAGGCCGGCGGCGAGCGTCAGCAGCCGCGACGCTCCCACGGCTACTCGGGGGCGGGGCCGGCCTGCCGCACCTCGGCCGACACCTGCTCCGCGAACGTCTCGAAGTTGCCGGTAAACATCCTCGCCAGCTTGGCCGCCCGCGCGTCGTAGGCCGCGGCGTCGCTCCACGTCTCGCGCGGGGTCAGCACCTTGGAGGGCACCTCGGCGATGGCGGTCGGCACCTCGAGGCCGAAGACCGGATCGATCCGCATCTCGGCGTCGACCAGCTCGCCGTCGAGCGCGGCGTGCACCATGCGCCGGGTGTGGCCGAGCTTCATCCGGCTGCCCTCGCCATAGGCTCCGCCCGTCCAGCCGGTGTTGATCAGCCAGACGTGAGCGCCGTGGGCGCGGATCCGCTCGCCCAGCATCTCGGCGTAGACGCTCGGGTGACGCGGCATGAAGGGCGCGCCGAAACAGGTGCTGAAGATCGGCGTCGGCTCGGTGACGCCGCGCTCGGTCCCCGCCACCTTGGCCGTGTAGCCGCTGAGGAAGTGGTAGAGCGCCTGCGGCTCGCTCAACCGGCTGATCGGAGGCAGCACTCCGAAGGCGTCGCATGTGAGGAAGATGACGTTCCTGGGGTGGCCGGCACGCCCTCCGAGGTCGACGTTGTCGAGGTGGCTGATGGGGTAGCTGGCTCGTGTGTTCTCGGTGTAGCGGTCGTCGTCGAGGTCGATCCGCCGGGTCAGGGGATCGTAGACCACGTTCTCGAGGATCGTTCCGAACCGGCGGGTCGTGGCGTAGATCTCGGGCTCGCCCTCGGCGCTCAGGCGGATGACCTTGGCGTAGCAGCCACCCTCGAAATTGAAGATGCCGTCCTCGCTCCAGCCATGCTCGTCGTCGCCGATCAGCGTGCGATGGGCCTCGGCCGACAGCGTCGTTTTGCCGGTGCCGCTGAGGCCGAAGAAGAGGGCGCAGTCGTCGCGGTCGCTGCCGTAGTTGGCGGAGCAGTGCATCGGCAGCACGCCGCGCTCGGGCAGCATGAAGTTCATCGCCGTGAAGATGCTCTTCTTGATCTCACCGGCGTAGTGCGAGCCGCCGATCAGCACCGTGCGCTGAGCGAAGTCGAGCAGGATGAAGGTCGAGCTCTGCGTGCCGTGCACCTCGGGGTCGGCCTTGCAGCCGGGCGCCGAGAGCACCGTGAACTGGGGCGCGTGGCCGAGCAGCTTCTCGGCGTCGGGCTCGGTCACGAACATGTTGCGGGCGAAGAGGTTGTGCCAGGCAAACTCGGTGACCACCCGTACCGGCAGACGGTAGCGCACGTCGGCGCCGGCGTAGCCATCGAAAACGTAGACGTCGCGATCGCTCAGATGGGCGCGTACGCGCTCGCCGAGGGCATCGAAGTGCCGCTGCTCGATGGCGCGGTTCACCTTGCCCCACCAGAGCTTGGAATCGGTCGTCGCTTCGCGAACGATGAACCGATCGTTGGGGGAGCGACCGGTGTGGTCGCCGGTGCGGGCCACCAGTGGTCCCTCGCTTGCCAGCTCCGCCTCGCCGTTGCGAATGGCGTGCTCGTAGAGTTGCGCCGCCGGCAGGTTCCAGAAGGCTGTCGCTTCGCCGCTCAAGCCCTGCTGATCGACGCCGTGCGTGCTGATCGAGAGACCTCGGTTTTCCATGCCTTTCCTCTATGGTTTTTGCCGCCAAGAAACCCTGTCGAGGAGAGAAGGCAGTGTAGCACTGGCCGGCGAATGCGGTATCCTTAAAAGGGACTCATCTCCCGCCCAATCGCTCCAGACAACTGCCGGCGCCCCGAATGGCCGCGCCGCTAATTCGCGAGGAGATCGCTTTGAGAATCCAAGGGAAGAAGGTGCTGATTCTGGGGGGCTACGGCCTGGTCGGGACCGCTGTCAGTCGCGGGCTACTCCGCCATGCCCCCGCCGAGCTCGTGCTCCACAGCCTGACCGCCGAGGAGGCGGAGCAGGCGCGCGAGGCGATCTCCGCGGAGGCCGGCGATACGGCCATCGGCACCGCCAGCGGCGACATCCTGGGGCTGGTCGAGAAGCTCGACAAGCTGGACGAGATCTGGTGGCACCTGTGCCAGCTCGACCAGGACGGACTGACGAAGTTCTTCCTCTACCAGCTCCTGACCGAGCAGCGCCCCGACATCGTGATCGACTGCGTCAACACCGCCACCGCGATCGCCTACAAGGACGTCTACACCACCTCCGACCGGCTCTGGCACC
>JAHEKO010000251.1 GCA_024638355.1 Acidobacteriota bacterium | reverse complement strand
GCCGCAGAGCCTGGCGCACCTTGGCCACGAGCACCAGGGGATTGGCGCTGACGGTGCGGATCTGGATCTCCGGGTACCGGGGGTTGTCGAGACCAGCCAACGTTCGTCTCCTATCCGTTAAGACGCCGCGAGGGCGGAAAACGTTTCACAACCATTCCCTGAGGCGCGCGTAGCCTGATCGGCTGACCGGCAGCCGGGCGCCGTTGCGCAGGAACGCCACCCGGCTGTCCTTGGCGTACGGCTCGATCCGCACCAGCCGGTCGACGTTGATCAGGTAACAGCGGTGGATGCGGACGAAACCCGCCTCGTCCAATAGCTTCTCGAGCTCGGCCAGGGTCTGCTTCTTGCGCAGGCGCCGATCGCCGGTGTGGATCACGGCGTAGTCGTCGTCCGACTCGATGTAGTCGATCGCCCGGCGCGGCACGACGTGGATCTCGGCGCCGTCGCGCACGACGACGCGGTCGCTCGGCCGGCCCTGGTCGCGCCGCGCGCGAGCGAGCTCGGCCAGCGGCTGACCGGCCCCCTCTTCGATTCTCTGGCGCGCGCGCTCGAGCGCCTGGGCGAAGCGGTCCTGCGAGAACGGCTTGAGCAGGTAGTCGACCGCCTGCACTTCGAAGGCCTTGAGGGCGTACTCGTCGTGGGCGGTGGTGAAGACGATCTGCGGTGCGTGATGAATCAGCTCGAGCACCTCGAAGCCGTCGAGCTTGGGCATCTGGATGTCGAGCAGCACGAGGTCGGGCTCGAGCTCGTCGATGCGCCGCACCGCGTCGAAGCCGTTGGCGCACTCCGCGACCGTCTCGAAGCCGGGCTGCTCGGCCAGGTACTCGGTGAGGAGCGCACGCGCCGGCGGTTCGTCGTCGACGATCAGCACCGAGATTCTCCGCGGGGCGCGGTCCGTCACGAGCCCTCCTCCGTGAGCGGCAGGCGAATCTCGACGCCGAAGCTCTCCTCTTTTTCGGTGACCGCGAGCGAGGCGCGGTTGCCGTAGAGGAGCGCGAGTCGCCCCCGCACATTGGCCAGTCCGATGCCCGCGCCGCGGCTTCGCGGCCGGGCCGGATCGCAGCTGTTGACGAGCGAGATGACGAGATCGCGGCCGTTGCGCCGGCATTCGAGCGCTACCTCGCCGCCTTCGAGCAGATGGGCGATGCCGTGTTTGAGCGCGTTCTCGAGAAGCGGCTGCAGCAGGAGCGCGGGCAGCCGCTCGCGAAGGCAGCTCTTCTCGATCTCCTGGCGGTAGACGAGGCGGTCTTGGAAGCGCACCCGCTCGACGTCGAGGTAGGCCGAGCAGAGCTGCAGCTCCTCTTCGAGCGGGATCGTGTCGTCGGAGCCCAGCTTGAGGCTGGCGCGCAGGAAATCCCCCAGCCGGACGGCGGTGTGACGGGCGGCGGTCGGGTCGGAGCCGCAGAGCGAGCTGATCGAGTTGAGGCAGTTGAACAGGAAGTGCGGATCGATCTGCGTTCGAAACGCCTGCAGCTCGGCCTCGCGAGCCAGTACCTCCAGCTCGAGCGCCTCCTGCCGCGCCTTGCGCGACGACTCGAAGGCGATCAGGAGATAGCCGAGCGTCGCGGCCAGGAGGTAGAGCAGGATGCCGGCGGCGAAGAGCAGCAGCCGGTGCTCGCCGAAAAGGGACTCGCTCGCACTCACCCGGGACCAGGCGCGCCCGAGCAGCAGCAGTAGGCCGGTCGACAGCAGCGCCGCGGCGAGCTGCGAGCCGACGACCCGCACCAGGGGCGTTCCCGGGACCGGATTGGCCAGGCAGAGGTACCAGGAGGCCAGGCAGACGAAGGCGTAGACCAGGGTCAGCGGCACCGTCAGCAGGACCGCGGACGGCCAGAGCTCGGCCCGGTTGCCGGCGATGACCAGGGCCAGGAGCGCTCCCACGAGCGCCCAGCCGAAGAGGTAGAGCGCCAGGCTCGCTTTGTCCTTGAGGATCGGATGCACGGAATCGCTCGGGTGGCTCTCCGGCCGTCAGTTCTCGACGCAGACGCCGCCCATGATAGCCATGCCCTTGACCACCAGGGTCGGCGCCTGGGCGTTGTCCGGTGAGGTGGTCTCGTCGCTGGCCCCGCCGAGCAGCGGCAGCACGCGGAAATCGACCCGCCACTCCTTGGGTACCTTGACGTCGATACCGCCCCAGAAGGCGAAGACGTGAAGGGCCGGCGGCTCGCCGGTGATCTTGGCCTGCCGCAGGTCGATCTCGCAGCCGCCCATGATCGCGGTCAGGTCGCCGCCGCGAAAGTCCTGGGAGGCGAACTTGCGCTCGAGGCCGCTCCAGAAGGCGAAGCCATTGACCGCCGAGTCCTCCTCGACCGGCGCCGATCGACGCAGCGCGCCGAGAATCAAGTTGATGCCGATCAGCAGGAGAATCGCGGGCCAGAAGAAGACCCACGGCTCGACGTCGACGATCTCGAGGTTGTAGAGCAGGAACCAGACTCCCGCCGCGGTCAGAATCCATCCCCACACCGCCTGCTGGCGGCTGGCGCCGAAGATCTGGGTCACTCCGATCAGAATCAGGGCGACCGGCCAGTAGAGGAAGAAGTCGTCGGCGTCGACCAGATCCAGGTTGTCGAGCGTAAAGAGGACACCGGCGGCGACCACCGCCAGGCCGAGGATGAGCTTGGGGGTACTGATGCGATAGGAATCAGCCATTGGTGATCTCCTTGGACCGGACGACCGGCCGACCCTCGAACAGGGCCCGCCAGACAATGAAGAGGCCGACGATGATCAGGCCGATCGACCAGGAGTTCTCCCAGTAGAGGCCCCAGACCTCGAAAACGTTGATGAAGGCCCAGGCGCCGATCGCCAGCAGCAGGAATCCCCCGGAGCGGCGTCCGTCCTCCGGCAGGATCAGGCGCGAGATGCCGAGCAGGATCAGGAGCAGGGGCCACGATTCACCCCAGTCGAGGCCGTAGACCTCCAGGGTGTTGATCAGGAACCAGAGGCTCAGGAAGATCAGGAACAGGCCGGAGCTGCGCTCCTTGGTGGTGCTTCCCATCAGGCGAGCGACGCCGAAGGCCATCACGATCAGCGGCCAGAGCCGGTAGAGGCCGTAGATCTCGAAGCCCGCCAGATGTTGGAGGGTCAGGACGAGGCCCAGGCCGGCCAGGAGCACCCCGGCGATGAGCTGTCCGTTCTTCTTGCTGTCGGTCATCGGAATCCTCCGTTCTGTCGCGCCCAATCTACGCTCCAGATCGAGAAAGGGAACAGCCCGGTCGGTGAGCGGTGGTTGGGGGTCGGTGAACGGCGGGCGGGGTACGATGACGCGCCATGCCCGAGGAGCTCCAGAGCCAGGCGCGATCGTTCGGATTCCGGCCCTGGGTGCGGCAGATCTGCCGCCGGGCTACGCTCTGGGGCCTGGGTATCGTCGGCGTTCTGGGTGGCGTCACCTGGCTCTTGCGCGACCCGCAGAGCCAGCCGCTCAGCCGCGCCTTCGGCGCTCTGCTCCTCTACGGACTCCTCTTCCTGGGATCGCTCGCCAAGGTCTGGTGGACCGCGGGCGGCCCCGCCGTCGTCCTCGACGCCGACGCTCTCGCCTACCAGCCGCTCCACACCTTCCGTCCGCGCCGCATTCCGTTCGACAGCATCCTGGCGTGCGCCCCGAAGGCCGAGACCCAGTCGTTGCGGCTGGTCTACGAGGCGTCGCCCGGCAGGGGCCGGGAGTTCTTTCTCAATCTCGGCGTGATCGAGGGGCGCACCGAGTTCCTGCAGCGGCTGGGCGAGCTGCTCGAGCGGCGCGGCTTGAGCGCGGAGCCGGAGCTGCGCTGGTCGTGGCGGCGGCCGGACTTCTCCGAGGCCGGCCGGCCGTGACGGGCCGCGATCCTGCGGGCTAGGCGAAGGACCCGCGGGGAGCGGCGCGGTCGAGCTCTCGGCGCAGGCGCCCCGCCGAGTCGGTAAAGACGCCGGCCACGCCGCGCTCGAAGAGCTCGCGGGCGACGCCGGCATCATTCACGGTGTAGACGAGCACCGGCCGCTCCCGCCGCGCCGCGGCGGCCACCAGCTCGGCGCTCGCCAGCGCGTGGTGGCAATGGACGCTCCACGCCCGCAAGCGGTCGGCCGCCGCCAGCAGCTCGCCGGGCGAGCGGTCGCCGAGGGGCGCCAGCGGGCGCTCGGGCAGCCGAGCTCGGATCGTTTCGAGGAGGGTCCAGTCGAAGCTCGAGAGGAGTACGCCGGGTCGGTCGCCGAGCGCGGCCGCCAGCGCCCGGGCGAGCGCCTCCGGCTCCGCCCGCCTGCGCTTGAGCTCGACGTTGAGCGGCACGCGGGCGGGCAGGGCGTCGAGGATCCGAGCCAGGGTGCACAGCTCGGGCATTCGAGCCGTCAGGCGCTCGCGCGGCTCGTCTTCGACCACCTCGGGGCCCCCCGCCAGGCGTTCCAGGCTCCAGTCGTGAAAGACCACGAGCTCGCCGTCGGCGGTGAGCTGGACGTCGAGCTCGATCATGTCGGCGCCTTGCTCGATGGCGAGCTCGAAGCTCGGCAAGCTGTTCTCGAGCGCCTCGGCGGCGACGCCGCGGTGGCCGACGATCCAGGGTGGCGGGCGGTCGAGCATGACGGACGGCCAGTATCTCAGGCGGGAGGAGTACAATCCCGCGCACCATGTCCGCGTCCACTCCAGAGATCCCGGTCGGCCGGCGGCTGACGCTCGACGGCTTCACGCTGGGTCACGGCTCCGACTTCGAGGGGATGACCGGCGTGACGGTGATCCTCTGCCCCGAGGGCGCGACGGCCGCGGCCGACGTCCGCGGCACGGCGACCGGCACCCGCCAGTTCGACTCGCTGCGGATCGGGCACAGCATCAACTCGAAGGCGCACGGCGTGGTGCTGGCCGGCGGCAGCACCTACGGCCTCGCCTGCTCCGATGCCGTGCTCGAGCGGCTGGCGGCTGGTGGCCATGGCCTCGAGACCGGGTACCGGCTCGTGCCGGTGGTGCCGACCGCCATTCTCTTCGACTTCGGCTTCGGCGACGGCGCGGCCGTGCCCTCGCGAGCGCTGGTCGAAACGGCTCTCGACGCCGCCGCCGCCGGCGAGATCGAGTGCGGCAGTGTGGGCGTCGGGACCGGCGCGACCGTCGGCAAGATGAGCGGCCGCGAGCGCTGCATGAAGGGCGGCTTCGGCTTCGCCAGCCTGACCGCGCCGGAGGGGCCGACCGTCGCCGCCGCCGTCGCGGTCAACGCCTACGGGTCGGTGCGCGATCCCATGTCCGGCGCCCCGGTGGCGGGCGCGCGAATGGCCGCCGACTCGCTCGAGCTCGAGGACGGCGAGGCGATTCTCGAGCGGCTCGCGCCCGGTAATCCCCATCCCTGGGAGAGCAACACCACCCTGGCGGTGGTGATGACCGATGCCCGCTTGACCAAGCCGGAGGCCCGAAAAGTGTGCGAGATGGCGTTCGGCGGCCTTCACCGGGCACTCGCTCCGGCGCTCACGCTCTTCGACGGCGATCTGATCGTGACCCTCGCCCGCGGTGAGCGGCCGGCGCACATCCACCAGGTCGGCGCGCTGGCGCAGCGGGCGGTGACCGAGGCGATTCTGGCCGGAGTGCGCAGCGCCGACGGCTTCGGCATCCTGCCGGCGGTCAAGGATCTGGCCTAGCCTGGCCGGCGCGACGGCGCCGCAGGGCGTCGTGCGCTGCATTGCAACCGGGGCGCCGCGGCGCTACCCTCGCGTCGACTGGAGTCCAGCGAGGTGAGAGACGCTCCGACGGTAGGCAGCTACTCGAGAGAGGTGGCTGTGGCGGTGGCCGGGTTGGCGATCCTGGCCACCCTGAGCTACTGGAGCCCGTGGCCGCAGCTGCCTCCTCCACCGGCGGCGATCGGACTCGCCCTCACGGCGCTGGCCGCGCTCGCGGCCGTACACGCGCCGCTCGGTGCCGGCACGCTGGGGCTGGGCGCGGCGGTCTTGCCGCTGGCGATCTTCTGGCTCGGGCCGAGCGCCGCCGGCTGGCTGGCTGCCGCGGCCTACCTGCTCCGACGGCTCGTGATCCTGGGGCTGCCGCCCAACCGCTTCCCCGAGCGATC
>JAHEKO010000250.1 GCA_024638355.1 Acidobacteriota bacterium | reverse complement strand
GGCTCGTGGTGTACGTCGGCACCGCGGTCGGACAGGTCGATCACGCCATCGATTGCGTACGCCAGGAGCTTCGCCGGCTGCTCGACGAGGGCGTCTCGACGGCGGAGCTCGACGAGGCGCGGGCCTACCTGCTCGGCCGCGAGCCCTTTCGGCGTGAGACGGCCCGCCAGTGGGCCGATCTGATGGCGGCGGCGGTCCACTACGGCCTGCCGCTCGACTCGCCGGAGTGGTTCGTCGAGCGGCTGGCCGGCGTCGATCGCAGCCAGGTGGAGGCGGCCGCCCGCAAGTTCGTCGATCCGGACGGGCTGGCCGTCACGATCGGGCGGCCGCGGTCGGGCTAGCTGGCCTTCTCACCAGCGCTCGCCCAGAACGCCGGAAATGCCCGAATCTGCTGCGTTCCGCTCCTATCGAGCTCCTCGACGTATGTTCAATACGCCTGCGTCGCTCTCGGTCGCAAGCCTTGCGTCTCCAGGCATTTGCGACGTTCTGAATCGACCGCCGGTGAGAAGGCCAGGCTAGTCGAGCTTGCGCACGTAGAGCGAGCCGTTGAAGGTGCGGAAGTGGATCTCCGGCCCGCCGGCGCCCACCGTCGCCCTGACCTCCTGCTTCACCTCGACCTTGTAGCCCTTGCGCTTCGAGCTGGTCTCGATCTTGGGCTTCGTGGGCTGCAGCTTCATGTCGAAGTCGGTGTAGACGTCGCCCCTTCCGGGGTTCATCAACAGCACCGCCGACAGGTCGCCGGGCAAGGTGACGTCGATGTCGCCGTTCCAGGTGGTGAACGACATCGCCTTGTCGGGCGTGATGTCGAGCATCTTGACCACGACCTCGCCGTTGGTCGTGTTGGCCACGACCGAGCCGCGCACGTCGATCGCCGAGATGCCGCCGTTGGTGTTCTGGAGCTCGTGCTCGCCTTCGACGCCGGAGACCCGGAGAGCGCCGCCGTTGACGGTCGCCAGGCGCAGCGAGGTTCGACGAGGGACCTGGATACGGAGCTGCACGCGGCGATGCCACGACTCCGAGGAGACCTCGACGCGGTTGTCGCTCTCCTCGATCACCAGCCCGCCGCCGACGCTCGGAATGCGCCGCAGTCCGGCGGCCCGGCCCCGGCCCTCCTCGTCGGTCTCGCTCTCGCTCTCCTCGTCGTCGTCCTCGCCGCCGCTGCCGTGCGTGGTGTCGATGATCATCTCGCTGCCGTCGTAGGCCTCCACCGTGATCGTGCCCCGCACCAGCGAGGCCTCGAGCACGGCCGGCTCGCTCGGGTTGGAGAGCGGCACGACCAGGCGCTGGTCCGGCGCCTGCTGCGCGCTCACGGTAGCCGCGGCCAGCAGCAGAAGGCCGATCAGAAGGGTAGGAAGGGTGGTGGGTCGGTTCATCGCTTGTCCTCCGCGGCGACGCCACCCGCCGCGCGGCGGATCAAGACGTCACCGTTCAAGGTTTCCAGAGAGTGAGTTGGGCCGCCCGCGCCGATACGTACGCGGGTGCCCCGATCGGCTCGGATGATCCGGTGGCCGTCGTGGACGGTCTCGACCGCCGGTCGCGAGGCGAGCGGGCGGGCTTCGAACTCGGACCAGAGCTCGCCGAAGCTCGAGTGCATCTCGAGGTCGGCATTCAGGTCGGCGGGGAAGAAGATCTCGACATCGCCGTTGACCGTGACGAAGCTCGAGTCGCCCACCGGATTGGCGTCGAACTCGACCCGCACCGGTCCGTTGACCGTCTTGACCGAGCCCGAGCCCGCGATCGCGGACATCTCGACGCCGCCGTTGACGTTCGCCACGTCGAAGCTCCCGCGGATCCCCGCGATCTTCACCGTGCCGCCGTCGACCGTCTTGATCTCGACATCGATGTCGCGCGGCACGGTGAGTTCGAAGTCGTAGACGACCCGATACCCGGGATCGCGCCAGGAGCGCGACCACTCGCGACGGTCCGGATGACGGAACGGCCCGGCCACGTAGAGATCGACGAGGCCGCCGTCGGCGGTGACCTCGAGGGCCACCTCGCGGTTGGCGCGCTCGAGCTGGGCAGCCGACCCGCCGAGCACGGTGCGGTCGAGCTCCAGGTCGATCCGGCGGGCGGCGTGGGAGCGGACGACCACGCGGCCGAAGACGTTGTCGACCACCAGGCGGGCGCGGGATGCGTCCGGCCCGATCTCGAAGCTCCGCCTCGAGCTCGCGCGGTCGAGAACGCTCTCGTCGGCGGCTAGGCCGGCGGGGATCGCCAGGGCGAGCGCGAGAGCGGTGAGCGAGCTGCGTATCCTCGTCATCGATTCAGACCGACCGGAGCAGCGACTCGATCCGCTCGCGCACCGACGGGTCGAGGTCGTTGCGCTCGAGGAGCAGCCGGATGGCGATCTCGGCGCTGCCGTTCTGCTCGTCCAGGAGCTCCGCCAGGGCGACCTGCAGCACCGGCGAGTCCTGGCGTGGGAGGGTCTCGATCAGGCCGGCCCGCACGCGGGGCGAGTCGATCCTGCCGGCCAGCGCTTCGAGCGCGACCAGACGCACGTTGACGTTGGGATCGTTGCGTACCGAGCCGAGAAGCGCCTCGACGATCCGCTCGTCGGCGCTCGCCCTGGTGCTCCAGCTCACCCCGCGCAGCCGCTCGCTCGCCGACGGGTGGTCGAGGAGCGAGAGGCTGACGACGCGCCGCATCGAGTCGACCTCGGCCGAGAGCCGCTGGACCTCGTTGCGCGCGCTCACCGCCGAGACGATCGAGGCGCCGAGCGCTATGCCGAGCAGGAGCGTGGCGATCGACCACGCGGGACGCGGGTGCGGCGCGGCGGGGGCGAGCAGCGAGTCGAGAAGGCGGCGCCAGGCCGGCGGCCGCTCGAGCTCCTGTTGGTAGTCGCCGAGGGCGCGGTAGAAGCGGCCGCGGAGCCCGGCGCTCGGCACCGTGGCGGCGTCGTCGCCCAGGGCGCCGAGTTCGCTCCACAGGGTCCCGAGCTCGACCCGCTCGCGCTCGCAGGCAGGGCAGTCGTGCAGGTGGCGCTCGAGCTCGGCGCGGGCCTCGGGCTCGAGCGCGTCGCGCCAGAGGTCGATCAGCTGTTCGCGTGCGGATTCACAGTTCATGGTGCGGCCTCGCTTGCCAGTTCCAGATAGACGGCGCGCAGCTGCTTGAGCGCGCGGTGGACACGGACCTTGACGGCCCCGACCGAGCAGCCGAGCAGCTCGGCGATCTCGGAGTACTTGCGGAACTCGAAGCGGCTCAGGATGAGCACCTCGCGCTTGTCGAGCGGCAGCCGCATGAGCGCGGCGCGCAGGCGGGTGATGTCTTCGCCCACCTCGAGCCGCTCGGCGGCGCTCGGCTCGTCACTCGTGGGCTCGGGCAGCTCGTCGCTCGCCGGCAGCTCGCGGCCGCCGCGGCGAAAGTGGTCGATACAGGCGTTGCGGGCCATGCGATAGAGCCAGGGGCGGAAGGAAGAATCCGAGCGGAAGGTGCCCCGGTATCTGAGAACCCGCATGAAGATCTCCTGAACCAGGTCCTGGCTCGTGGCCTCGTTCCCGGTCATGTGCCGGCAGAAGTGGTAGATCCGGCCGTGGTGGCGCTCGAACAGCTCGCCCAGCGGGCGCACGTCTCCATCCTTGACTTGCAGCATCAGCTCCTGATCCGTCGGGTCGTTCAATCCGGGACACCTCGCGTTGCGCGCGTCCTATTGCTAGGACCGTCGCGGTGCCGAGAGGTTACAGGCGGGGCGAAATCGATCGGCTCGCCCCCCACAGGTGGGGGCGCTACCACGATGGCCAGCGACGCGAACCGGCGGGAAGAGATCGGCTCGCCCCCCAAAGGTGGGGGCGCTACCTAGCTTTCTTCGCGGATGCCGCCGGGGACGGTCCGGAGCCAGGTGCGGATCTTGAGGTGGATCTCGTCCCGCACCTCGCGGAACTTGGCGAGCTTCTGCGCGTCGGTGCCCTCGGCGGCGGCGGGGTCCTCGAACGGCCAGTGGAGGCGCTCGACGGCTCCCGGCCATACCGCGGGGCAGCTCTCCGCGGCGCCGTCGCACACGGTGATCAGGAAATAGGGCGAGAGCTCGCCGAGATACTCGCGGTAGTCCGTGGGCTTGCCCTCGATCTCGATGCCCTGGTCGCGCATGGCCGCGATCGCCAGTGGGTGGATCGCGTCGGCCGGCTCGGTGCCGGCGCTGTAGACGTCGAAGCGATCGCCGGCATATCTGGCCAGGAAGGCGGCGGCCATCTGGCTGCGCGCCGAGTTGCCCGTACACAGCACCAGGATGCTTCTGCCGTGTCGGATGTCCATCGCGAAGGTCAGGCTGGCTAGCTCCCTCTGGGAACCGGGCGGAAGTCGAACTTCTCGAGGGCGCGGCGCACCGCGTCGCGGCTCGGCGCCTGCACGTCGCCCCACAGGCTCGCCCAGCGCACGCAGCCTTCGAGTGCCCGTGCTTCGGCGCGCGATCGTGTGTCGCCGTCGAAGCCTGCTTCGATCTCCTCGCAGAGCGGCGCCCAGCGGTCGGGAAGGCCGCCGACGCCTTCGACCTCGGTCACGCGGTCTTGCTGCCGGAACCTGAAGGTGAGGGGGCCGGTGCTGCGAGCGCCGAGAAAGCCCTCGCTGAAGGCCAGCTCCAGCTCGCCGTCACGCACCGGCTCGACGTCGAACGCGAACTGCTGGTCGGAGACCCGGGCCGAGTGCCGCCAACGGTTCCTGCCCCGGCGCTCGTGGCGCTCCTGGGTCACCCGGATCACATGCCGCCCCGGTGCCAGGCGCTGCCTGAACTCGAGAACCTCGCTCCGGTCCAGGACCGAGAGGATCGGCGGGACGTAGGCGAGAGGCTCCCCGTCCAGATAGACATAGAGGTCCCACAGCTCTTCGTCGTAGTCGACCTTGGGTGGCTCGTAGGAGAGCTCGAAGCGGACCAGCACGCCGGTGTCCGCCGGGTCGCGGTCGGTGTTCACGGGCGGCGCTTCGGTCGGGCTCGACGCGACGGCAGGGGGCGCCGCCGGCAGAGGCTCAGGAGCCGGCTCGACGCGCTCGCCCCTGGACCCCGCGAGCAGGGCCTTGAGCAGACGATCGGTGGCGCCCGCCTTCTTGAGCGCGATCAGCTCATCGGGGGTCGGCCGAGCGGTCGACTCTTCGGCGCCCGCCAGCCATTCGAGGACGACCTCCTCGGAGAGACCCGCCTCGAGCATCTCGAGCACTTGAGACGCCGTGATGGTGGCGTCCTCTGCCGCGACCGCAAGCGGCAGGGCCAGACAGCCGGCCAGGAGCAGGATCGGGAGCTTCGGAATCGGCTTCATTGTCGCGGCCTCTCGAGAGCGAAGAGCAAGCCTAGCACCGCCGACCGGAAGGAGCCGGCAGTTGACTAGAAGTCCACCTGCCAGCGGAAGAGGATGAAGTTGGCGTCGCCGTTTCTGGCGGTCTCGGCGACCACGTAGTTGAGCATGAGCCGGGTCGCGGGGTTCAGGTACCAGTTCAAGGCCACGGTGTAGGTGTCCAGCTCGCCGCCGTTGGCCTCCATCAGATCCGTGTTGGTGAAGCGCAGCGCGATCTCCCAGGCGCCGATACCGCCGGATCTGTCCCAATTCTCCTTGGGCTTCTGGCGATCGAAGCTCCCCGTGGAGGTCTTGTAGCGGCGGTGCTCGCCGGTCAGGTAGTAGCCGCCCTGAACGTAGTACCCCGTCAGGCTCGGGTCCACCTTTGCGGGCGTCGGCACGACCGCGCCGCTCGGACTCTTGACGTCGAGGTTGTAGTACTCGCCCTGCCACCAGAAAGCCTTGTGAACGCCCGCCAGCTCGAGGTTGAGCCCGAAGGCGTTGTCCGCTGGCAGGCCACGGGTGTCGATCGGACGGGGTCCGAAGTGAGAGCCGGGGCGGCCGCGGAAGCGAAGCGAGCCGCCGGGCTCGATGTTCTTGTACGTTGTGCTCAAACCGACATGGAAGAGCTTCTTGCCGCCGTCGGCGTATGCCGGCCGGAAGGCCACCCGGCCCGTGATGTTGTACCGGTCCTCGTCGATGCTCACGCCGAAGTCGTCGGCGTCGTAGTAGGCGCCGAAGCCCCAGTTGATCTTGTCGCTCG
>JAHEKO010000249.1 GCA_024638355.1 Acidobacteriota bacterium | reverse complement strand
CGGCGATCAGCGCCGCCAGATACTTGCCCAGGGCGAGCAGGTCGCGCCGCACGGGAGTCAGGAAGTAGTAGTGGAGGCTGCGCTCGAGGATCTCGGCGCGGTAGAGGCTCACGAACAGGAAGAGTCCGCTGAAGAAGATCGAGACCCGCACGTAGAGCTCGAACAGCACGGTGAAGACGACCGAGCCCTCCTGCGGGTTGTCGAACTCGTCGAGCGGAAAGGGCGTCAGCGCCCAGACGCCGACCATCACGAGCGGAGCGAAGGCCAGGAAGTAGACCGCCAGCGAGCGCGGTGAGAGCAGCGAGCGCCGCAGATCGAGGCGTAGGGTGCCGGTCAGCTGCCGGGCGGCGAGGCGCCAGTCCATCACGATTTCCTCTCGTCTTCGATCAGATACTGGTAGACCGCGCGCACGTCCGAGTCGGCGACCTTCACCTTGCGCACCTTCACCTGCTCGCGCAGAACGATGTCCTGGAGCTGGTCGTAGAAGTGGCTCGAGTTGCGGGTGCGGGCCAGAAAGCCGCCGCCATCGTCGTTCAGCATCACCTCGACCAGGTGATTCTGGAGGATGAGCGCCGAGGCGACCTCGTGCGCCCGATCGCAGCGGACCAGCACCTGGATCGGTCGCTCCTCCATCTCCACCCGCACCTCGTCGACCTCGCCTTCGGCCACCACGTAGCCGCTGTCGAGCAGCGCCACGCGATCGGCCAGAACGTCGACCTCGTGCAGGATGTGGCTGGAGATCAGCAGGTACCGGCCCGCGGCCGCCATCTCCTGGAAGATGTCGGTGACCTCGGCGCGGGCCATCGGATCGAGCCCGTTGAGCGGCTCGTCGAGCACCAGCACTCGCGGATCGTGGGCGATGGCCTGGGCAACGCGCGCCCGCTGCCGCATTCCCTTGCTGTAGCCGGCGAGACGCCGCTTGCCGGCATCGGCGAGCCCGACACGATCGATCGCCGACCAGGTCATCCGCTCCGCGTCGCCGTGGCCGTAGCCGTGAACGCGCAGGTAGGAATAGATGAACTGGTAGCAGGAGAGGCCGGGGGGAAACGCGTCGTACTGGCTGCAGTAGCCGACGTCGCGGAAGAGCAGCTCCGGCCTGTCGGTGGGCAGGCCGAGCACGGTCACCGTGCCCTCGGTCGGCTGCAGGAGGCCGGTGAGGAGGTTCATGAGGGTCGACTTGCCCGAGCCGTTCGGGCCGACCAGACCGGTGATCCCCGGCCCGATGGTGAGGCTGACCCGGTTGACGCCGAGGACCTCGCCGTAGAACTTCGACACGTTGTCGAAGCGAATGGAGCCGGAGTCGGTCACTTGACCACCTGGTAAGCGCGAATCCTCCGCGACAGCAGCAGGAGCGACAGGCCGAGCAGGATCGCCAGGGCGGCCCACGAGGACCAGATCGGCAGATCGAGCGGCCGGCCGAAGAAGAACGGAGCCGGGGTCGCGAAGAGGTCGGTCCAGATCCGGCGGATCGTGTGGTGGAGGTCGAAGAGGTAGCCCCACTCGGTGTTGAAGAGGAGCTCGATCGCCCGGGCGAAGAAGATGCCGCCGAAGAAGACCAGCAGCAGGCAGAAGCCGGCCACCGGCCGCCACCGCACCCAAGCCGAGATCGCCAGCGCCAGCAGGCCGAGCACGATCATCCAGACCCACGAGCCGATGACGAGGGCGGCGGCCGACCTCAGGTTCGCCACACCCCAGCTCGCGCCTTCGAGCGCGGCCTGCAGGCCCCACAGCAGGAGGCCCGGAATCCAGGTGACGGCGGACATCAGCAGCAGCAGCACCGTCATCTTGCCGAGCACGTACTGGGCCTTGCTGAACGGCCGGCAGAGGTAGAGCGCCAGGCCGTTGTTGGCGAGGTCGCGGGAGACCAGTCGCGGCCCGGAGAAGAGCACCAGGAAGAACGCGAGCATCCCCTGTACGCGCATGAAGACGCCGAAGAAGGTCTCGTCGATCGGCATCCACTCCTCGAACTCGATGCCGGCCGTGGCCAGGTTGGCCAGGAGGTCGGCGTTGTGCCGCAGGTAGATGGCGAACACGCAGAGCAGGGGGAAGACGAAGCAGAGAGTGGTGAAGATGGTGAAGAGCTTCGACCTGAAGAGGTCCTGCAGCGCGTAGCGCGCCGGCACCAGGAACCGGGTACTCGCAGCCGACAGCACGCCGTCGTAGGGTCGAAAGCTCCGCTGGTAGACCGCCATCAGCCCTGCTCCATCGCTTTGAGGAAGATGTCCTGGAGCGAATCGCGCTTGAAGTCCAGGTGGCGGATCTGCACGCCGTCGTCGGCCGCGGCCTCGTACAGCGCGCGGATCTCGAGCGTCGGCGGCAGCACCAGCCGGATCCGCTGCTTGCCGTCGACCGCTACCTCGCAGCCGAGCTCGGCGACGCGCGCCACGTAGCTCTCCACGTCACCCCGGATCTGGAGCTGGAGGAACTTGCGGTTGGCGAGACGCTCCTGCTCCAGGTTGCAGTGATAGGCGATCCGGCCGCCCTTGAGAATCAGCACCTCGTCGCAGCACTCCTCGACGTCGCGCAGGAGATGCGAGGAGAGGACGATCTTGACGTGGCCGGAATCCCGGATGTCGCGGATCAGGCGCACCATTCGCTCGCGAGCCGGCGGATCGAGACCGTTGGTCGGCTCGTCCAGAAAGAGGAGCTTCGGACCGTGAACCATCGCCTGGGCCAGCTTCGCCCGCTGTTTCATGCCGAGCGAATAGGTCTCGAGGCCGCGATAGCGCGCCTCGCCCAGACCGACGGCGTAGAGCGCCTCGTGGGCCCGCTCGAGAGCGGTCTTGCTGGGCAGCCCGGAAAGCTCGGCCAGCATCTTCACGAAGCGCACGGCGCTCATGCCCTCGATGAAGCTGTCGCGCTCCGGCATGTAGCCGATCAACGAGCGCGTGCCTCGCGAGTCGGTGACCACGTCGTGGCCGAACACGCGGCCGCGGCCGGCGCTCGGCGGGTGAAAGCCAAGCAGGGTGTGCAGCAGCGTCGTCTTGCCGGCGCCGTTGGGGCCGAGCAGCCCGAGCGAGCCGGCGGAGAACTCACCGGTGAGCCCGGAGAGCGCTTCGAGCTTGCCGAAGCGCACCGAGAGGCCGTCGAGCTGGATGACCGGAGGCATTCCGAGGAGTCTACGCTTCGACCGCGGCCGATGTTTCGTCGGCCGGCTCGGACGGGTCGTGACCGTGCCCCGGCATCTCGGGCAGGCAGAGCCCGCCGAGGCCGATCATGCCCGGCAGCCCGGAGGTCAGCAGGTCCATGGTGCCGGCCGCCGCGAAGACGATGCGGCTCTCCTCGGCGTAGGCGTAGGCCAGCGTCGGACCGGCTTCGCTGCGCAGCGCGTCGATCGCCGCCTGCTGCTCCTCGGTCAGATTGCCGGCGGCGATGCGCTCGGCGAGCGGACCGATCAGGCCCATCGCATCCTGGTAGAGAAACGCGGAGAAGTTCACCCTACCGTCGCCCGGCATCAGCTGGACGAAGCGCGCCGAGCTCTCGAGCGAGTAGCCCGACTGCCGGTAGCGGATGGCCCGGTCGATCAGGCCGCGGTTGGCCGAGGCCACGAGGTAGCCCTCGTCGAAGGTGAACTCGCCCGGCCGGTCGCCGCTGATGCTGTAGTAGGTCCGGCCGCCGGCGCTCGCCTCGGTCAGCTCGATCGGCGCGAGGCCGTTCTCGGCGCGCTCGTCGTTGGCCGCGGCCAGCATCTGGCGGATGGCGTAGACCAGCTTGTCGGGGTCGTAGACCTCGACCACCATCTTCCAGGCGGGCTCGGGAACCACCGGGCCGTCGAGGGCGAGCGCGAACTCGCCGCCGAGAGCCGCGGCGAAGTCGTCCTTGAGGCTGATGCCGAGCTGCGCCTCGAGCTCCGCCAGATCCGACGAGCCGTCGGCCCCGCGCGACAGCGCCAGGATCTGCTCGGCGATCACCGTCGGATCGGTGAGCACCGCCGCGGCTACCAGCTTCGCGTCGGGCGAGACGTAGCGCAGCGAGCCCATCGGCGCCGGCTCGGCGAGCCATCCCGCCATGCCGCTGCGCGGGCCGTCGAAGGCGAGCACCGCGCTGTTGTCGGTGCGGTCCTCGAAGCGCTTCTGCTGGAAGATCAGGTGGCTGGCGTCGAGAATGCCGAGCCGCTCGGCCTGGGAGACGGACTCCGGGTCGTCGAGCTCGCCCATGGAGATGGCGATCTCGCGAGCGTCCACCGCCACCAGGGTCTCGGCGCCGGCGCCGTAGACCTCGGCGATCCGGGCCTTGAGGCCGGCGGAGCCCGCGGCCGTCGCGAGGCCCGCGCGGCCGGCGGTCGAGCGCACCAGGTCGGCGCGCGGCGCGGCGACCAGGGTGTCGGCGCCGAGCCAGACGTAGAGCCCGTCGCCCTGCACCTCGAGCGGGCTCTCGACGCCTTCGATGAAGACCACCGAGGGCATCTCGCTGTCCTCCTCGTTCACCGTCCGCTCGAGCCAGTCGCGCAGCGCGGCGGGATCGGTCAGCTCGGCGAGGATGATCGGGCCCTCGATCTCGCCCTTCTCGTCGAGGCTGCCGGTGACGACGATCTCCTCGCCGAGGTAGTCGCCGGCGTCCGCGAGGCTCGACATGAGCTCCACGTGCGAGCCGACGCCGTGCGCCCGGTTCGAGCTCCACCACTCGGCGAGCACCTGGCTCTCGCCGATCTTGTCCTGCACGATGCGGTCGGCTTCGACCAGGGTCTCGACCAGGTTCGGGAACGCGGCGTAGAAGACGAGGTCATCGGGCGCCAGATCGAGCAGGCGGCTCGAGTAGCGCAGCCCCGGCCGCGGCAGCTCGCGCTCGAGCGCCTCGCGCAGGCTGGTGACCTCGCGCAGCAGCTCCAGATAGCGATCCACGTCCTGGCTCCAGGCCAGCTCCTCGTGCATGTCGCCGCCGAGGTGGGCGTAGGTCGCGTAGGTGGCCGTGCGCTGGCCGGCGAGCAGCGTCCGCTCCGCTCCGGCGTAGTCGACCTGGACCTCGCCCTCGACCACCGCCACGCGCGAGCCGCGGGTGCCGTGGCTGACCGCGAAGATGGTTCCCTGCACCGAAACCAGGCAGTCGTCGGTCGAGACGAAGAGCCGCCGTGGGTCCTGCGGCGCGGCCTGGACGATCACGCTGCCGCTGTCGACGCGCACCGTCGTTCCCTTGCGATCCGATTCGATGGTCAGCTCGGAGCGCCCCTTCACCTCCACCATCGAGCCATCGGCGAGGCGCAGCCGCGAGCTCTCGCCCGGGGCGGTGCGCACCTCGTCTCCGACCTCGATCTCGGTACCCGGCTCGAGCCGCTCGAAGGTGCTCGTGCGGTAGACGCCCGCGCCGTCGGCTTCGACGATCGCACCGTAGGGCAGCGTCGGTCCGGCGCTCCAGACGAAGTACCCGGTGCCCAGGGCGGCCACCGCGAGCGCCGCCGCCGCGGCCCAGCGGCCGAGCGCGAAGCGACCGGCGGTCGTCCGCTCGCCGGCGGACCGGCTCTCGCTGCCGTGCCCCTCGCGCGCCTCCTTGAGAGCGCGCCGGCAGGGGACACAGTGGCGGGTGTGCTCCTCGAGCAGGAGGGCGCGCGAGGGCGCCAGACCGCCGGCGAGAAACGCCGGGATCAGGGACTGGTAGTCGTCGCATCCCCGAATGGTGCCGATCTCGGCCGCCTCGGCGGTCTCGCTCCGGCGGCTCTCGAGGCGCTCCCAGACCCGGTCGGCGATCTCCGACGACTCGGCATCGGAGAGCCGCGACTCGCGGATCTGCTCGATGGCCTTCTCGGTTCTCTCTTCCACTTCACGCTTGTGCGTCATGACGCATCACCTTTCACGAAATCCAGCAGCTCGGGCTGGAGGCGCTTGCGGGCGCGGTGCAGAATCACCGCCACCCGGGTCTGGCTCAGGTCGAGGGCCTCGGCGATCTCCTTGTTGGTGAGCTCTTCGAAGTACCGAAGGCAGAAGACCTGAGCGTTTCGATCGGTCAGTTGCGCGAGCGCCTGGCGCAGGCGGCGGCGGAACTCGCCGTCGCGATGCCAGCGCTCGGGGGAGACGCCGTGTTTGTCGGGCGGTTCC
>JAHEKO010000248.1 GCA_024638355.1 Acidobacteriota bacterium | reverse complement strand
CGCCTTGAAGGCGGCTGCGAGCGGCGCGAGGTCGAGATCGGCCTCGCGCTCGGCGATCGCCGTCTCGATCAGGTCGAGCTGCCGCCCGACGACCGAGGGCCAGTCGTAGCCGCGCGCCTCGCGCAGAGTGGCGCGGAAACCGCGCGAGCGGAGAAGCTCACGGTCGCCGCTTCGCGCCGCCAGCTTGCCGGCCTCGGCCCAGCGGCCGAGGCTGTACCCGTAGCCGAAGTCGAGGAACTCCCGCGCCCGAGGATGGAGCGCCTCGACCCGCTCGAGTGCCGCCGCCGTCGATTTCGAAGACTCGAGCTGCTCGAGGATCTCGGTGTACGACCGCTCGAGCGGTTCGCTCAGGTCGATCCCGCCCAGCTCGATGCGGATGGACTTGAGAAGCGCCTCGGCGTCGCTCCGCCGATCCAGCATGAGGGCGATCTCGAGATCGAGGGCGTGGACGCCGACCCGCACGGCGCTGCGGGTCTCGTCGCGCAAGACGTTTTCGCCGCTGCGGAAGCGCACCCAATCCTGCTGGTACCACTCCCCTGCTAGCCTCCCCTCGAGCGAGCCGCTCGCGACGAGAGCGCGCGAGTAGCTACGCTCGCCGAAGAAGCCGCCGCCGCGGAGCAGGATCACCGACCCGATGGCGAGCGCCAGGAGCGCCGCGATCGAAGCCGGCACGACCCAGGTGAGCCGCCGGCCCGCCGCCGGATGGCGGACCACCTCGGCGCCGCCGCGAGTCTCCTCGCGATAGCGCACGGTCTCCACGAACACCTCGTAGAGCGCCTCCTCGCGATCGAGGCGGACCATGAACTCGCGCCGGGCGCTATCCGTCAGTCGCCGGTCGAGGAAGGCGGCAATCAGCTCCGAGTCGCCCGGTTTCAATTCCCTCTCGATCATTCCTCGTCGCTTCCTCGCTCGTTAGGATTAGACGGCCCGGAATCCCGGAAGTCGAGTCCACGACCTTCCCGATCCGACCATCGCAGCGCCTCGAGCGTCAGCGCGGGCTCGAGCCCGCGCTTCTCCAGCCCCGCTCGGAGCGAGCGCAGCGAGGCCTCGCGGCGCGTGTAGAGCCGGCGCTGGACGAGGCCGAGGGCCGCCGCGATCGCCGCGATGGTCAGCCCTCTCTCGTAGTGCATGCGAAGGATCAGGCGGTCCTCGGAGTCGAGCTCGGCCAGCGCGTCGCTCAGGGCCCGACGCGCCTCGGCCAGGCGCGCCCGCGCTTCGGCGCGCAGAGCTGCTTCGTCGGCACGGTCCGCGGCGGGCGCGGTCTCTACGGCCTCGCCTCCTTCCGTCGCCGGCCGCGAGCGCTGCGGCAGCTCGGCGGCCAGGGCCCCGATCTCGCCCGCGCTCATGCGAACCCCGTGGTGCCGCCGGAGCATCTCGGTCGCCTCGCTCAACGAGAAGCCGTCGCGGTACAGCAGCGTTTCGAGCTGGACCGCGGTCACGCCGCGCCGCTCGGCGGCCGCGGAGGGGCGCCAGCGCCCCCACCGCTTCGACTTGAAGTCGCGCGCCAGGTTCTGGACCACCACCGCCAGGTAGGTGCCGAGCGTGCTCCGCCCGGAGTGGCTACGCAGAACGCGGAAGTCGTTCTCCATCAGCTTGACGTGGACCCAGGAGCGGAACTCCTCGGCGTCGTCGCCCACCAGGCAGGCGCGGCGAGCGATCCACCCGACGATTCGCTCGATCTCGCCGAGGTGGCTCTCGAAGAGCTCCCGCGGATCGACGCCCGCGTCGGGCTGGCCTGGCTCCGACATGCTCAGGCCCGATGATAGCCAGTCCAGAGCGGAGAGCGGAGGGTCAGGCCGTCTTCGCCGCCGGCGCCTCGCCGAGCCCCGCCTCGATCGAGCAGGCGGGCCAATCGAGAAGGTCCATGACCTCCTCGCAGCGCACGCCCTGCTCGACGATGCGCTCCCGGACCTCGCCCAGGAGCTTGCGGACGCGCGTGTAGATGCCGCGCTGATCGAGGTCGAGGGTCGCGGCGATCGACCGAATGGTGAGCCCGTCGGTGAAGCGCAGCTTGAGAATCAGGCGATCCTCCGACCCGAGCGCCGCGAGCGCCCTGGCCAGAGCCGCCCGCACCCGCTCCGACGCGGCGGCCCGCTCGCCATCGACGACCCGCTGATCCCCACGCTCGGCAGCTGCGAGAGACGACAGCACCGAGTCGCTCTCGAAGCGCCGCGTGGTGCGAGCGCGCAGTGCGCCCGCGACCTCGAGCAGCTCGAGCTCCGAGGCTTCGACGCCGTAGCGGCTGCGCAGGAGCTCGACCGCCTCGTGGAACGAGAAGCGGTCGCGGTAGAGCAGCGCCTCGAGCTGCACGCCGAGGTCGCCGAGCCGTTTGGCTGCCGCCGACGGGCGCCACTTGCCCCACTGCTGGATCCTGAAGTCGCGAAAGAGATTCTGGATCACCGTGGTGAGGTAGGTGGTGAGCCGGCTCTTGCCCTCGAACTTGCGAAGGATCGCGTAGTCGTTCGAAATCAACCTCAGCTTGACCCGGCCCGCCAGGTCGTCCCTCTCCCAGGGGCTCATGGCGTTGCGGCGGGCGACGGCCGTCACCGTCCGCTCGATGAAATCCAGACGCTCGAGCAGGAGGCGCCTGCAATCGGCCTGGGAGGCGTTGGCCTCCAGGGGCGAAGCGGTCGCGGATCGGCTCGGCGAATTCGCGGCGGCTTTCGGCTCGCGCGGTGCCGGCCAGCTATCGAGAGTCAGTGCTTCGGATCGAACATTCATTATCCTTCCCCCCCCAAAGACCGCCCTGTTGTTGTAATCTTGAGTGCAAGGTAATCGGCGGCGTCTGAGTGGTCCTGAGGAAAGTCTGTGGTTTTTCTGAGGAACCGCTCCGGCATCGAAAACAGCCGTCGGTTGCCAAGCGGGCAGAGAAGATTGACGGATCTTGCGGATTTTTCCGTCGGAGACCGGGTAGTGCACCCGTCGCTGGGGCTGATCGTCAACGGCGACGAGCCGGTGCACGTCGAGCCGCGGTCGATCGACGTACTCGTCGCGCTGGCGGCGCGTAGCGGTCAGGTCTGCTCGAAGAAGGAGCTGATCAGGGTCGTCTGGGGCGACGCCTTCGTCACCGACGAAGTCTTGACGCACGCCGTCTGGGAGCTGCGCAAGGCTTTCGGCGACAACGCGAGCGATCCGCGCTACATCCAGACGATTCCCAAGCGCGGCTACCGGCTGATCGCGCCGGTCGAGACGCTCGAGGCCGAGCCCGCCGCAACGGCCCGGCGACCCTGGATGGCCTACGCGGCCGGCGCCGCGATCCTGCTCGCGTTAGCGGTCGCGGTGCTGCTGCGGCCACGCCCCGAGCCGGCGCCGAGCCGAGCACGCCCGACCGAACGGGAGCTGTTGCTGATCGCCCCCGAGCCGGACGCTCCCCACTCGGCAGCCGGGCGGAGCCTGCACCAGGACCTGGTGACGGCCTTCGCCGGAGCCCAGGGGCTCAGCATCAGAGAGGCGAACAGCTGCGATCCGGTCACGACCGCGCGCCGCACGCTGTGCATCGAGCTCGAGCTCGAGCTGTTCGGGGACCGCTACGAGGTACAGCCGAGCGTGATCGACGCCAGGACCGACGAGATCCAGTGGGCCCCGCGGGCCGTGAGAATGGTCCCCACTCCGCAGGGATCCAGGGAAGGCGCCGAGGCGATCACCCGCCGGGTGATCGCCTACCTGGGCGCCATCGACCTGGATCTCTACACCGATCCCGACATCCGACCCTGGTTCGATTTCCGCCGGCACGACACCTTCGCCGTCGGCGATTTCCTGCAGGGGCTTTCCTACACCTACCTCAACGACTCCGGAGCTCGCGTTCTACTCGACCAGGCCGCGGAGCGCGACGCGGGATTCGTGGCCCCGCGCGTCTGGCGCATCGGCAGCCTGGTCGCGGAAGGCGGCGATCCGGAGTTGCTGGCTCACTATCTCGCGGATCTCCAGCGTCTCTACGAGGGCGCCACGCCCTTCGAGCGGCCGATGATCGAGTGGGCGATCGCCCATGCCGCCGGGAATGCCCGCAAGGCGCAGAAGGAGCTCAAGATCGCGCTGGAGAAGGAGCCGGACAACCGGGTCGTGCGCTTCATGCTGGCGGGCACCAAGCTCCAGTCGGGTGACATCGAGGGTGCCTGGGAGCTGCTCCAGCCGCTGGCCGACCGGCGGTGGCGCTTCCCCGGTCTCTACTGGGCGGCGGCGGGCTGCGCGATCCTGATCGGGCTTCCCGACGAGGCGCAGGGCTACCTCGAGCACGCCCGGTCCCTCCCCTCGGTCGATCCACCGACCTACGCGCTGCTCGAGCTGCTCGCGATCTACCGCGGCGACGACACGGCGGCAGCCGGGTACGACAGGAAGAGGCTGAGCCGCCTCAGGGAGCTCGAGGCCCCCGACGAGCTCCCCCTCGAGCCCTACGCGCGGGCCCTCGCCGCGGCAGCCGAATCCGAGGGCCGTGCGGCCGCCGCGAAGAAGCTCGGGGAATTCGTCGACTGACGGCAGTCCATTCCTCCAGAAGGCACGCACGCGGTGTGGGTGCCAAGCCAATCACCGCAAGGAGGAATGAGAATGAGCCGCAACAGCAACCGCAGCCCGAACGAGTCGCAGACCGACTGGCGGAGGGCCCGCAGCCGCAAGGCCTCCGAGGTGCTCGCCGTCCTGGCGCCCACCGAGGAGGAGCCGCGACCGATCCTCGAGTCGTTCATCTGGAAGACCGGCACGCCCGGAATTCCGGCTCCCGAGGGCGCGCGCTAGATGGGAGCCTCGCCGGCGGCGGCCGCGCACCGGATCGAGCGCCGCGGGATCCGCGAGCGGCTGGAGGATCTCCTCGACCGCTCGTGCCCCGGGTCGAATCGAGAGATCTCCGAGCGGCTGCTGCCGGCGGGCTCGTCGGCCGAATTCTCGTGGCTGAGCGTCCCGCGCTGGCTCGCCACGAGCTTCGGCGTCGACGCGACGCCCGCCGGCCGGGTGCTGGTGGATGACCTCTGTTGGCTACAGTTCTGCGTCTTCGGTGTGTTCCGCGTCCAGGACGACCTGATCGACGGCGACAGCCGCGACCCGCGACTCGCCCTGGGAACCCACTCGCTTCTGGCGGAGGCGGCCCGCTGTGCGGCGCTCCATTTCGACGGGCGCTCGCCCTTCTGGCGGGTCTTTCAGGAGACGATCGACGCCACCTCGCGCGCCATCCTGGAGCTCGGCCGGCTCCAGCGCTCCCCCGATCGCGATCCCGACCGGGAGCTGCGACTCTATGCCGACCTCTCGGCCTGTCTGAAGATCGCCGCCGCCGGCGTCACCTTCGCCGCCGGGCGCGAGCGGGCCTGGACCGAGCAGCTGTCGCCCGCCCTCGACGCCTTCACGGTGGCCACCCAGATCGTCGACGACCTGCGGGACATTCGCGAGGACCTGGACGCGGGCTGCATCAACCACGCGGCCTGGTGTCTGAGCCACCCGCTGTTCAGCGAGTCCCCCGACGCGGTCGAGGCCGTCGTCGCCTCCAACCTGGCGACCACCGATCGACTGGATCGCCTGCTGGCGCGCGCGGCGTCCGTGCTCGATCGCGGCATGGCGCGACTCGATCCCGGCCTCTGCCCGGCGGTCCACGTCCATCTGAGCGACTACCGCCGCGGCCTCGTCGGCCTCGGCCAACGGATTCAGCGCTCGACGGTGGTGATGCTCGCCGGCTCGGCGAAGAAGCGGTAGCTCGCCTTGCCGGCGGTCTTCACCGTGACGCGGTGGGTGTAGATCCCGCTCGCGATGAAGGGCGTCTCCGGATTGAACCAGATCAGGTGGACGGCGTTCGGGCCGTAGACCACCTCGTCCTCGGTCGCTTCGATCTCGAAGTCGTCGGGGCCAGTCACTTTGACCATGGTCTTGCGCGTCAGCTCTTCGTCGCCCGCGTTGAGCACCGTGAACCAGAGGTTGTACTCGGTCTCGAGATCGGCGATGACGGCGGTGACCACCGCCGCCGGGTTCTCCGGTTCGGCGGCCATGTGGCCGCAGGCCAGCGTGCGGAAGGCCGCTTCGTTCGCGCTCAGTCCGGAGCGGGCGTTCCAGCCGAGCG
>JAHEKO010000247.1 GCA_024638355.1 Acidobacteriota bacterium | reverse complement strand
AGATGTGGACGAAGAGGCTGCCGTCGCGCTCGAGCCACCCCGCGAGCCGCTCGAGCAGCATCTCGTAGTTGCGCATGTGCTCGAACATCTCGACCGAGACGATGCGGTCGAACTTGCGGGCGATGCCGAGGTGATTCATGTCGGCGGTCAGGGCCTCGACGTTGCCGAGGCGCCGCTCGGCCGCTCGGCTGCGGACGAACTCGCCCTGGGACGCTGAGTTGGAGACGGCGGTCACGCGGCAGCCCGGGAAGCGCTCGGCGATCCACAGCGAAAGCGATCCCCAGCCGCAGCCGAGATCGAGCACGCTCTGGCCGTCTTCGATCCGCGCGCGCTCGCAAGTCAATTCCAGCGCTCTCGCTTCGGCCTCGTCGAGGGTGCTGACGCCGTCCGGCCAGTAGCAGCCGCTGTACTTGAGATGGCTGCCGAGAACCGTCTGGAAGAAGGCCGCGGGCAGCTCGTAGTGCTGCTCGTTGGCGCTGTCCGCGGCCATGGCCAGAGGGCTCTTGCGCATCGCATCGACGATCGCGTCGGCACCACCGGCGCGGCCGCCGATCTCGCGCACGCGGTCACCGATCAAGCGGCGGATGCCGTAGCGGACGAACGGATCGGGGAGCCAGCCGCCCTCGGCGAGTGCCTGGCCCCAGCTCATGCCGGGTCGCTGCCGGTCAGCGCCTTCATGGTGCGAGCAAAGTGAGGGCGAGAGCCGCGCGTGCGCTCCAGGCGGCGGTACGGATCCAGTTGGTGCCGACCAGGCGACGCGCGGCTCGCGCGTCGAACCCGCGAGAGAGGCGGCGGTGAAGCGGTACCAGAACAAAGAAGGTCGAGAGCCAGATGACGAGGAGCAGCACGAGCGCGACCAGTGCCGGCGTCCGCGCCGGCGGCGCCACCCACCAGACCAGGGCCACCGCCGAAGCCAGCTCTGTCAACATCAACGGCATGACCACCCAGCTCGTGCGGCGCTGGTGAGCGTCGGCGAAGTCGGAGAAGGTCGGCCGCGAGGCGTAGCGGAAGAGCGGGTAGTGGACGAGCTGAACGAACCAGATCACTCCCGTCATGGCCAGGGTGGTGGCCAGGTGGACGGAGAGGAGAACCTTCATCGGGCCGGCGTGCCCTCGAGGTCGGCGCGGCGCGCGGCGGAGTCGGCGCTGAAGGCCTCGGCGGTGCGGCCGATGCCGCGCAACATGCCGCGGAACACGAAGCCGTGGAAGGGAAGGACGGCCCACCAATAGAGCAGGCCTCCCAGACCGCGCGGCTTGAACCGGGCGGTCTGGATCAGCCGTGAGCCCGAGTGGGTCTCGTCGACCTCGAACTCGAGCAGAGCCTCGCCCGGCAACTTCATCTCCGCGCGCAGCTCGAGCCGGCGATTCTCCTTTATGCCGGTGACCCGCCAGAAGTCGAGCGCGTCGCCGTAGCCCAGGCGAGTCGCTTCGCGGCGCCCGCGGCGCAGGCCGGGACCGCCGACGAGGTGATCCATCCAGCCGCGCACCCGCCACAGGATGTCCGCCGCGTACCAGCCGTTGCCGCCGCCGATTCGGCAGATGGCGCGGAAGACCTCGGGCGCACCGGCCCGGATGTCCAGCGTGCGTCGATCCACGAAGCTCGTGCCTCCCGCCCAATCGGGATCCCCCGGAATCGGTCCGGCGTCGCTCCACGAGGTCTCGACGTGGTCGGCCTCGTAACGGCCGAGCGCCGCCTCGATCGCCTCCTGCACGGTGAGCAGCCGCTGCGGCATCAGCTCGACCGCGTCGGTCGAGCGGCAGACCACCCGATTGCGCAGCCCCTCGGCGAGCGGCCGTGCGATGCGGTGGCTCAAGGGCGTCACCAGGTGGATCCAGAGCGAGCTCAGCCGCGGGGTGAGCACTGGAATCGGCAATACGACGCGCCTGCGCAGGTCGAGGGCCCGCGCCATGATCTGCATCAGGTCGCGATACGAAACGATGTCGGGCCCGCCGATGTCGAGCACCCGGCCGCGGGTCTCCTCGACCTCGAGAACCCGAATCAGGTACTCGAGCACGTTGCGCACCGCGATCGGCTGCGACTCGGTCGTCACCCAGCGTGGGGTCACCATGATCGGCAGGCGTTCGACCAGGTAGCGCAGGATTTCGAACGACGCCGAGCCCGAGCCGATGATCATCGCGGCGCGCAGGCTGGTGACCGGCACCGATCCCGAGGCCAGCTCGCGCTCGACCTCCCGCCGCGAGGCGAGATGCTCGCTGAGGTCGGCCCCGGTCTCGCCGAGACCACCGAGATAGACGATCCGCCGGAGCGACGGCGTAGCTGAGGCGGCCGCCGCGAAATTGCGGGCGAGCAGGCGGTCGTGCTCGGCGTAGTCGTCGCCGGAGGCGAGCATCGAGTGAACCAGGTAGTAGGCCGCGGTACAGCCGGCGAGCGCTCGCTCGATGGACGGCGGGTCGTCCATGTCGCCGCTCACGATCTCTACCCGCTCGTGGCGAGCCCAGGGGCGGGCCTCGAGCTTCTGCGGACTCCGCGCCAGGCAGCGAACCTCGTAGCCGGCCTCGAGCAGCCGCGGGATCAGGCGTCCGCCGATGTAGCCCGTGGCGCCGGTGACCAGGAGGCGACCCCGGCTCATGCCGCTCTCTCCGCTCCGAGCAGGGCGAGCGCCTTCCGCTCGCGGCAGGCGAAGATCCGCTTGAGGTCGGGCGTCGCGATCAGGCGGTCGAAGAGGCGCCCGCCCGGGCTGCGAAAATAGACGCGATCGAGGACCTCGGTGCCGCCGTCGACGGGCTCGAAGAAGTGCTCGTGCCGGAAATAGCGATAGGGGCCGCGGCGCTGCTCGTAGGCGAGAAAGCGCGGCGCGTCCCAGTCGGTCAGCCGGCTCGTCCAGGGCAGGGGGAGGCCACGCCAGCGGAAGCGATAGGTGATCTCGCTGCCGGCGCCCAGATCCTCGGGGAGGTCGCTCGCGGGGTGAAGCCGGAACCAGGAGGGGGTGAGCCGGTCGAGAGCATGGGGATCGGCGAACAAATCGAAAACCTCACGGCGATCGTACGGCAGACGGAAGCGATGGCTGTAGCAGGTGGCGTCCGTCACGACAGCTCCAGCTTGCCGAGCAAACGAGAGAGGGTGGACTCGAGCTCCATGTCGTGGAACTCGAAGCCGGTCTCTTCGAGCTTACGTGGTCTCACCCGTGTGCTCGTCAGGAGCATCTCGTCGGCCATCTGGCCGAAGGCCAACCTTGCTCCCAGCGCCGGCACGGGGAAGAGGGTCGGCCTGCCGAGGACCCGCCCCAGCGCCCGGGTGAGCTCGGCGTTGGTCACGGGGCGGGGGGCCACGACGTTGACCGGTCCGGAGAGCCGCTCGTCGAGGAGCGCCTGGTGGATGGCGCCGACCGCGTCGTCGATCGAGATCCAGCTCATGAACTGCCGTCCGCTGCCCAGCCGGCCACCGGCGCCGAGCTGGAAAGGCGGCAGCATCTTGGCCAGGGCTCCTCCGGCGGGGGTCAGGATCACCCCGAAGCGGAGCGAGACGACGCGCATGCCGATCTCAGAGGCCTCGCGGGCCGCGAGCTCCCAGTCGCGGCAGACCTCGGCGAGAAAGCCTTCGCCGGGAGCGCTCAATTCGTCGACGACCTGATCACCACGGGAGCCGTAGTAGCCGATGGCGGACGCGCACACGAAAGTTTTCGGCGGCCGCTCGAGACCGGCCAGGGAGCGGATCAGCTTGCGGGTGCCCTCCACCCGACTCGAGCGAATCCTGCTCTTGCGCTTTTCTGTCCAGCGGCCCGCGGCGATGCTCTCGCCCGCCAGATGTACCACGGCGTCGACGCCGTCGAGAGCCCGTGGGTCGAGCAGGCCGGCGTCGGGTCTCCAGAGCGTGCTCTCGCCCTGGCCCTTTTCCGACCGAACGAGACGCAGGGTGCGATGGCCGCCGGTGGTCAGAAAGGGGTCGAGGGTCCCGCCCACCAGGCCGCCGGCGCCGGAGATGGCGACGCGGAGTCGCGGCCGGCCGGCGAAGGTGGCGTGCCGGCGGAGGTCCCGCGCCGTCGTCTCGTGCCGGAAGGCAAAGGTCGTGGCGAGGTCGCGGCGTACCTGCGGCCCGCCGAAGGCCCGGCCCAGGGCGCCGCCGGGCAGCTTGTAGTCGATTCGGTCGCGCAGCGTGGAGGCGCCGTCGCGCTCTTCGAATTCGTGGTGGTGCACCCAGCGCGAGAAGGGGCCCGCGGCCTGAAAGTCGACGAAGCCGCGGCCGGGGGCCACGTCGCGATGCTCCGCGACCCAGCGCAGCCACAGCGGGCCCTTCTTCATGCGCAGCCGAACCCGGCTGCCGTTCTCGAGAGGCGCGGGCTCGACGATCTCGATCGATTGCCAGGGAGGGCAGAGACGCGCGAACGCGCCTTGGCGAGCATGCCAAGCGAAAAGCTCTTCGCTCGAAGCGGGCATCACGCTCTCGAATACCTGGGTGGGCATGCTCGTTCGTTTCGCGGTTGGCGTTGGGGCAGATGCATCTATTAGGAGGTTGCACCCGAACCGTCCACCATGAAAACCCTGCTGCTGAACCTCGGTTTGTACCAAATCGGCTGGTTCGCTTGCGTTGTGGGTGCGGCCTGGGGCATGGGAAGCGCCGGCGCCTCCGTGGCGCTTCTGCTGGTTCTCGTCCACCTGGCTCTGGTGGAGGAGCCGGCGCGCGAGTGGCCGCTGCTGGTCGCGGCCCTCGGCATGGGTCTGGTGGCCGACACGCTTCACGCTCGCTTCGGCATCCTCGAGTTCGTCGGGCACGAGGCCGGGGAACTCGCTCCTCTCTGGATTCTCGCCCTCTGGCTGCAGTTCGGAACGGTGCTCCACTTCTGCATGCGCTGGCTCTCGGGGCGCTACCGCCTTGCGGCCCTTCTCGGCCTGGTCGGAGGCCCGCTGACCTTCCTCGGCGGCGAGCGCCTGGGGGCGGTCGCCTTCGGCGAGCCGGCGGCTCTTTCGTTGGCGATCCTGGGGCTCTCCTGGGCGGTGCTCCTACCCACGCTAGTGGCGATCGCGGATCGGCTGGGTGGGCGGGGCCGCTACCGGCCGTTCGCGACGAGCGCGCCCGCGCGAGTCGAGAGCTGACCCGGCCGACGGCGACGAACCGGCCGTCGGCCGAAGAGCCGAGGGAGCCAGGCGGAGCCCGGCGCCACCCAGGGTGACACCGGGTCATCGCCGGGACCGTCGAGGGCTACGCGAACGCGCTCAGGAAGGGCGCGTTCAGACGCTTGTCGTCGCCGAAGAGCTGCGGCGTCTGGTTGTACCCGCCCTTCTTGACCCGAGCGAGCGTGTCCTTGTGCAGCTCCTTCAGGGTCGTCTTGCCGCGGCTGGCGTTGAGCGCGGCGACCATGTTGTAGCTCAAAGCGCCGTTGTAGCTGCCGCGGATGTAGGCGTCGGCCGACGTCTGGTCGTCCTTGCAGCCGGAGATGAAGATCTCCGGGCGCTTTTCGATGGTGATGTTGCCGCGCTTCTTCTTCTTGCGCCTCGACTTCTTCCTCCCGCGCTTGACCTTGCCGCGCAGGCTGCGGCCGGACTCGGCGGCGACGATGTCGAGCGGGCAGGGCAGAAAGCGCGAGATGACCTTGGCGTCGGGCGGCTGGAAGGCGCGAGTGGCCGTGCCCGAGTGGCAGCAGTCGAACACCACGGTCAGGTTGGCGCTGGCTGGGACCTTGTCGAACTGCTTGCCGATCCAGTCGTCGGTCAACGGGTTCTTCCAATCGAGGTCGGTCGGGCAGAGGATCTCGTCGCGGCCGTCCGCCTCGTCGCCGTTCTTGTCGGGAACATTGGAGCCGTGGCCCGAGAAGTGGAGGTAGAGGACGTCGCCCGGCTTGGCTCCCTCCACCAGCTTCTTGATCTCGTCCTTCATTCGCGCGGTGGTACACCGGAAGTCGGTCACCGTACGGATGCCGGACTTGCTGAAGCCGCACCACTTGTTGAGCGCGTTGGCGACGTTCTTGACGTCGTTCACGCAGCCGCGTAGATCGGCACCCGGGATCTTGTACTTGTTCACGCCGAACAATAGAGCCTTCTTCGCCATGCTCCTCCCTCCTCTAACGGTGATTGTTACGGCGAGTCTAACAGCGCGCCCGGCCGCGAACAAGCCG
>JAHEKO010000246.1 GCA_024638355.1 Acidobacteriota bacterium | reverse complement strand
CTCGAGCGGCGGCAAGAGGAGCTCGGGCTCGCGCCCGCAGGCGACGACGCCGAGCCGCCGGCGTGGGTTCTCCTGGTAATGGAGACCGACGATCGGTCGCTCTCGAGCCGTCTCTCGGATGACGCCGAGCGGCTCGAGGAGGCGGGCTGGCAGTGCGGCCCGACCGCGGAGCCGGGCACGGCCACCCTCCACTCCGGGGGCGGACCTCCGCTCCATATCGTCGAGGGCCGGCAGGTCGTCACCGCCGAGAGGCTGGAGGTTCTCGCGACCCCCTGCTCGGACGCTCTCGCCAGCGGCCTTTCGCTCGGCGAGACGCTGCGCGCCGCCCGGCGGTCGGAAGCCGTCGCGATTCTGCCCTGGGGGTTCGGCAAGTGGACCGGCCGGCGCGGCCGGATCGTTCGGGCCCTGCTCGAATCGCCCAGGCGAGACGGGCTGCTGCTGGGCGACAACGGCGGACGCTTCGAGCTCGGCGTCAAGCCGCGGCTGCTGACTCTGGGAGCGCAGCGCGGCTTTCCGGTGGTGCGCGGCAGCGATCCCCTGCCGATCGCCTCGCACGTCCGACGAGTAGGCTCCTCCGGATCGCTCTTGCGCGGCCCATTCGACCCGGATCGGCCCGCTACCAGCGTGCGCGCGCTCCTCGGAGATCTGCGCCGCCCGCCGCGAGCGTTCGGCCGCGGACCCGGTCCGATCTCGTTTGTGCTCCACCAGGCCTGGATGCAGCTGCGCAGGAGCGGCCGGTGATCGAGCGGCGGCCCAGCGCGGCGGCCGAGGGCGACCTCGACCTCATCGTCGTCGGCGGCGGTATCCACGGCGCCTGCCTCACCCTCGAGGCCGCCCGTCGAGGTCTGTCGACGCTGCTCCTCGAGCGCGACGACTTCGGCGGCGCCACCAGCTGGAACAGCCTGCGCATCATCCACGGCGGGCTCCGCTACCTGCAGCGCCTCGATCTGGCCCGCTACCGGGAGTCGGTGGCCGAGCGGCACTGGTTCATGCGTAACTTTCCCGACCAGATCTCGCGGTTGACCTGCTTGATGCCCCTCCACGGTCGCGGCCTGCGGCGGCCGAGCGTGTTCGCCGCCGCCCTCGCGCTCGACGACCTCCTCTCACGCGGCCGCAATCGCGGACTGCCGGAAGAGCTGGCGCTCGAGGCCGGGCGGACGCTCTCCCCCAGGGAGACGATCGAGATCTTCCCGGCGGCGGACTCGCCCTCGCTCTCCGGCGCCGCCCTGTGGAACGACGCCTTCATGCCCCATTCACCGCGCGTCCTGATCGAGGTCCTGCGCTGGGCCGCGGCAGCCGGCGCCCAGGCCCTCAACTATTTCGAGGTCGACGGCCTGTCGGTCGACGATGGAAATGTGACGGGCGTGACTGCAACCGATCGCGAGACCGGGCGACGATTCGAGTTCGGGGCACCGCGGGTGGTGAACTGCGCCGGTCCGTGGAGCCGCGAGCTGTCGGCGGCGCTCGATCGCGAGGTGGCCGAGCTCTTTCGCCCGATCCTGGGCTTCAATCTGCTGCTCGACTGCCCGCCACCCACCCGAGTCGCCGTTGCCGTGTCACCTCCCGAATTCGACCGCAGCTACTTTCTGGTGCCCTGGCGGAATCGCCTGATGGCGGGGACCCACTACGCGCCGTGGGATCCGGAGCGTCCGGAGCCGAGCGCCGACGCCCCGGAGGTACGCGCCTTCCTGGCGGGTCTGGCCGCCGCACTACCCGGCCTCGGGCTCGAGCGGTCGGAGGTCCTGCGCGTGATGTGGGGCCGGCTGCCAAGTCGGCCCGACGACGACCGCGAGGTGGCCTCGCGAGCCGTGATCCGCCGTCACGCCGACCTCGGCGGCCCCGTGGGGCTGGTCAGCACTTCGGGCGTCAAGTACACGACCGCTCGGGCGCTCGCGGAGACCACCCTGGCGGTCCTCTTCGACGGCGATCCGCCGCCTCGCCACGCTTCTCCCCGGCCGCTGCCTGCTCGCTGGCCGTCGCTCGCGGAGATCGAAACCGCCGACGCCGGCAACCGGGCCGTGGCCGAGAGGCTGGCTCGCCTGGCGAGCTCGGAGTCGGTTGTCCAGCTCGAGGATCTGCTGCTGCGGCGCACCGATCTCGGCCTCGATCCGAGCGATCGCGAGCGGGTCGGCGACAAGATCGCCCGAATGCTCTCGACGGCTCCCACCGCAGAGGTGTCGCCTTGAGCGCCGAGCCTCGGCCCGCCGGGTCGCCGAGGCGCCGGCCGCTTGTCGTTCTCTTACGCACGCTCTTCGGCCTCGCTCTGCTGGCCGCCGTTGTCGCGTGGCTCGACCCGCGCGAGATCTTCGCCTCCCTCGCCGCCGTAGAGCGCGGGCCGATCGTTCTCGCGGTGCTGACCCAGGTGCTGGCGAAGCTGATCTGGACCTACCGCTGGCAGGCGATTCTGAGGGCGAACCGGCTCGAGCGCGGCTTCTGGGAGCTGTTCGCCGTGGTGCACATCGGCCTTTTCTTCAACACGTTCTTGCCTTCGTCGGTCGGCGGCGACGTCGTGCGCGGCTACTACACCTCGCGCGGCGGCAAGGAGCAGACGCTGGTCAGCTACCTGTCGGTGCTGATCGAGCGAATCCTCGGGTTCGCGACCTTCGCCGCGATGGCCACCGTGGCGGCCGCGGTGGCCCTTAGCACCGGATCGACCCCGCTGCCGCCCCGGCTCCTCGCCTCGGTCGTGGCGCTCGGCGCTCTCATGGCGGGGGCCGGAGCCCTCGTCTTCATCTGGCGAGGCTGGACGCGGCTGGCGCGCAGGCTGCCGATTCCGGAGCACTGGATCGACGACCTGAGCGGCGGCCTCGAGCTCTTCCGCAGGCCCGAGACGCCGCGCGCGGCAATCCTGCTGTCGTCGATAGCGCTCAAGCTCCTGGGCGTGCTGCTCTACGTGCTGCTGGGCTGGGCTCTGGGACTCACGCTCGACCCGGCCGTCTACTTCCTGGTCATTCCGGCGGCGTCGATCGCTTCCATGGTGCCGGTGACGCTCAACGGCCTCGGCGTGCGCGAGGGCGTGACCACGGGTCTGCTATCCGCCTTCGGCGCGCCCACCGCCACCGCCGGGGCGCTGGCGCTCCTCGCGCTGGCGGTGATCACCGGCTTCGCGCTGCTCGGCGGAGTGTTCTACGCGTTCTATCGCCAGCCGATGAATACGACCTCGGCGGAGACCCGTAGAACGGGCTGAGGAAGAGCAGCGATGAGCCGAACGCAGACACTCCCGGCCGCGATCCTGCTGGCGACGCTCGCCGGCTCGGGCATCGCCCGCGGCGCCGATCCGCCGCCACCCGGTGTCGAGCAGCTCCTGCCCCGCGGCCGCATCGAGGCTGTCTTCGAGCCTCGCTTCGTGCCCGCTTCCGAGGCCGAGATCAGCGCCGACGCCTGGGTTCTGGGGGTGGTCGTGGATGGCCAGGCCAAGGCCTACAGCCTCAATCTGCTGAACACCCACGAGGTGGTCAACGACAGGATCGGCGAGCGCTCGTTCGCCGCGGTCTGGTGACCGTTGGCCAACACGGCCGTAGTCTACGACCGCAGGTTCGGGGACCGGGAGCTCAGTTTCGAGGCCTCGGGCGCGCTCTGGCAAGCATCGCTGGTCATGCGCGATCGCGAGAGCGACAGCTGGTGGTCGATCATGACCTCGGACGCGATCGGCGGTGAGCTCGAGGGCACCGAGCTGGTCGAGCTCCCCATCAGCCGCAAGGCGACCTGGAAGGAGTGGTCGAGCCGGCACCCGGACACGCTGGTCCTGTCGATCGACGGCGAGGAGCACGTTGCCGAGAACCGCTACGACCGCTATTTCGCCTCCGACGGCACCTTTCGCAACCTCGAGGTCGACGACGACCGGCTGCCGCCCAAGGCGCCGATCTACAGCTTCTTCCTCGCCGGAAAGCCCTACGCAGCGCCGCACGCCGCCTTCGAGGGCGGCCGCTTCTTCGCCCTGCCCCGGGGGCACAAGCTCTTCCTCTACCGCGAGCCGGGCGCGTCGATGTTCGCCTCGAGCCGCGCCTGGCTTCTCGAGCCGCTCGCCCTGTCGGGCGTCGACGACCCGCAGGTCATCCTGCGGCTGCTCGACGAGCCGGGGGCGCAGAGCTCCGAAGAGGTCGGCGGCTTCGATACCTTCTGGTACAGCTGGGTGGCGATCAACCAGGCGACGGAGCTACTCCGGTAGCGGCGCTTCACACTCGACCCGGCGCATCGGGAACTCGGCGCTCCTCTCGCGACCGTCGATCGTGCCTTCGATGCGGCCGACCAAGAGGTCGTCCTTGGGCAGGCGGTACATGATCCGCTGCGGGAAATCGTGCTCGGGATTCTCGAAGGTGACCTGCGCGTCGGTCATCGAGATCAGGCGAAAGGCCGCCATCTCCTGGCCCGAAGGGAGCGCCACGAAGTCGATGCTGCCGTCGTCGTTCTGCCGTATCTGCAGGAACTCCGTGGCCACCGTGCGGCCGTTCTCGACGGTGCGCGCCGTGCCCAGAAGCGTTCCACCCGCCGGCTGCGTCCACTGCTCGCCGGAGCCGGGCTCGCGCCCCTCGCTCGCCCAGCAGCCGGCCAGGAAGGCAAAGTCTTCGGCGGTGGCCGGCGGCTCCGCCGCGGTGGCGAGACCCGCCACAGCCAGGCAGGAGAGACCCACCATCGCTACGAATCGCATTCGCACATGCTACTCCAGGCGGCGCCGCCGTCGCCTAGAATGGCCCGATGAGCCCCGAGTCGAGCGCACCCCGGCGGCCCGCCTGGCTCTGGCCGCTCGCTTTGGTGCTGATCGTGGCGATGGCGATCGGAGCCTCGCTGTACGTCTTTCGCACCCTCGCCTCCGCGCCCCGCGTGGCGATCGAAGAGGGCCGCCAGGTGCTCGACGACCTGCGCCGGGTGGCGGCGGCGTTCCGGACCGGCACGGTCACCACGCTCTTCATCAGCTACGCCACCGAGGCGGCGGGGGTCAATCGCCTGCAGGTCGCCGAGCTCAGGCAGATGGAGCTCTTCGAGCGCACCGATGAGGCGACGGTGCTGTGGGGCCAGCTCGAGCTGCCCGACCTGGTCGTTCGTGCTCGCGCCCCGGTCGAGTACACCTACTATGTCGACCTGGAGGGGACCTGGGACTTCCGGCTCGAGGGGCGGCGGATCCGGGTCTACGCGCCCGAGCTCGAGTTCACCCGCCCGGCGGTCGACATCTCCGAGCTCGACTACGAGGTGGCCGAGGACAGCCTGCTGCGCGACGAGGAGGGCGCGCTCGAGCGACTGCGGGAAGGGATCACCCAGATGTCTTATCGGCGCGCCGCCGACAACGTGCCGCTCATTCGCGAGCTCGCGCGCCGCGAGACGGAGGAGTTCGTCGTCCGCTGGCTGGCGGCGCGCTTCGTGGACGGCGACGACTTCAGCGTAGAGGTGCTGTTTCGCGACGAGACCCGCTTGCCTCTCGCTCCGGTTCGCGACTGAGCGAATCATGGCCAGAGCTGAGGTCCTCTGCCCGGCTGCGGAGTCTCGCTGCCGGCGAACGACGAGGCGGTCTACGACGGCTACTCGACGTCGCGGCTTGCGAAGACGTTCCCTCGCACGCGGCCACGGTGCGCAAGTGGGCGCGTCAGGTCTGGGATGCCTGGGCGCGCCGTCACGACGAAATCGCGGCGCGGGTGGCGCAAGGGCTCGAATGAAGACCGGCCGATTCGCTCAGCCGGACGAGTCGTAGGTCCCGTTCATCGAATCGGCCGGACGCCGACAAAGATGTAGGTCGTCGGCACGTCTTCTCCGCCGAGATCGCACGGTATCGCCTCGGCCCGTAGTCCCGCTTCGGTCAACCAGCGCAGCCACTCGGCCTTGCGAAAGAGCCCGAAGGTGTAGACGTCGGTCTCGATCCGCTCGCTGCCATCGGCTTCGCGCAGCCGCATCCGCAGCTCGACCCGGTAGGTGGTGTCGCTCGGTTCCGGATCGGTGGCCGTCTCGTGGTAGCGCAGGGTGCGGCCATCGTCGCCGTCGTGGCCGCCGTCGTGCTCGTATTCGTGGAACGTCTCGCGTACGCAGTCGGGGGCGAACACCACGACCCCGCCCGGGCGGCAGTGCTCCACGGCCGTCGCCATG
>JAHEKO010000245.1 GCA_024638355.1 Acidobacteriota bacterium | reverse complement strand
ACCGCCCGATCAGCGTCGCCGACTACCACCGCGCCGCGCGCGAGCGGCTGCCCCGAATGGTCTACGACTACTACGCCGGCGGCGCCTGGGACGAGCGCACCCTCGAGTGGAACGAGCGCGCTTTCGACCGGGTCGCGCTCCACTACCGGGTGCTGCGCGACGTCTCGAGCCGCGACCTGTCGACCACCCTCCTCGGCCGCGAGGTCGCGCTTCCGCTCCTCATCGCCCCGACCGCGTTTCACGGCATGGCGCATGCGGACGGCGAGTGCGCGACCGCCGCGGCGGCGGGCGCGGCCGGCACGGTGATGATCGCCAGCACGCTCTCCAACCGCTCGATCGAAGAGATCGTCGCCGCCACCGACCACGACGTCTGGTTCCAGCTCTACGTCTACAAGGATCGCGAGGTCTCGCGGGCGATGGTCGAGCGCGCTCGCGAGGCCGGCTGCACGGCGCTGGTTCTCACCGTGGACGTTCCCGGCCTCGGCGTGCGCGAGCGCGATGTGCGCAACCGCTTCGAGTTGCCGGAGGGGCTCGGGATGGGCAATCTCGAAGGCGGGCTCGAGGGGCCGGCCGGAGAGCTCGACGGCTCCGCGCTGGCGGCGTACGTCGGCTGCCAGTTCGACCCCGCGCTCACCTGGGACGACGTCGATTGGCTGCGGTCGCTCTCGGACCTGCCGGTCCTGGTCAAGGGCCTGGTGCACCCGGACGACGCGCGCCTCGCCGCCGAGCACGGGGCGGCGGGGGTGATCGTCTCCAATCACGGCGGCCGGCAGCTCGACACCGCGCCGGCGACGCTCGATGTGATGCCCGAGATCGTCGAAGCGGTGGATGGCCGGGTGGAGCTGATCCTGGACGGCGGCATCCGTCGCGGCACCGACATCGTCAAGGCCCTGGCGCTCGGCGCGGGCGCCGTGGCGATCGGCCGGCCGGCGCTGTGGGGCCTGGCGGTCGACGGCCGCGCCGGGGTCGCCGACGTGCTGCGCATCCTGCGCGAGGAGCTCGACGCGAGTATGGCCATGTGCGGCGTCAGCGAGATCGATCAGATCGACCGCGGGCTCGTGCGCTGACGCCTAGCTATCCGGCGCTTTAGCGGCGGCTTCCAGCTTGGCCAGCCGCTCTTCGATCCGCATCAGCTTGTGGAGGATCAGCACGTGGGTCTTCTTGGCGTCGATGCCCACCGGGCTGGCGTCGCTGGCGATCGTGCTCTCGATCGCCTGGTATTCGGCTTCGGAGATTTCGAACGGCATGCTACAAGCCTATCCGTCCACGCCGAATCGGCTAGACTTCCGCTACCGAATGCTGCAAGAGCCCGCGGAGGTTCAACTCAATATCGGCAGCCGGTTCGAGGATCTCGATCTGGTCGACACCGTGTCGGCGGCCGTGCTCGAGCACGTCGACATTCCGGGCGATCTGCTCGAGCACACGTCTCTCGCCATCCGCGAAGCGGCCGCCAACGCGATCGAGCACGGCAACGGCGCGGGGTCGGGCAAGCGGGTCGACATCTCGATCCGCATCGAGGGCGATCTGCTGACGGTCGTGGTGCGCGACGAAGGCGAGGGTTTCGATCCCGACAAGGTCGCCGACCCGCTGGCGCCCGACAACCTGCTCAAGCCGCGCGGCCGCGGCATCTTCCTGACCCGCCGCTTCATGGACTCGGTCGAGTACGGGTTCGACGGCGGCACGGTGATGACCATGCGCAAGAAGGTCGGCTAGCGCAGCTCCGCCTCGTCGGGCAGCATCCACTTGCGCACCGAGACCGTCTCGCTGACCTTGCGGATCACCTCGAGCGAGATCTCGCGCGCGATCTCTTCCAGCTCGCCCTCGGTCAGCCCCTCGACCAGGCCGTCGATGGCGTCGACGAGAATCGTCTGCAGCGCGCCGCTTCCCTCTTCGCTCTCGAGGGTGGCGGTCATGGTCTCGGCGATCGAGTCGAACACCGCGCGACCGATGACCTGAACGAGCGGCCGGACCACGCGCTCCGGCAGAGGCAGCCGCTTGAGAGCGCGCGCGTTCTCGGACGCTCGTTCGAGGTTGACGTCGAGGAAGCCTCGCGCCTGGTCGCGCACCTCGGGACTGGCCAGCACCGCCAGCGTGCGCGCGGTGATCTCGCGGGCCAGCGCCTCGCGGTGCGGCGCGACCGCCTCGCGGATGATCCGTTTGTGGGTGCCCAGGCGGAGCTCCTCGGCCGTGTCCTGGAGGATCCGCAGCGACACCATGTCGCTGATCTCTTCCGAGATGATGTTGGCGAAGTACTTCACCGTGCGGCTGATGAAGTCATCGCCCACGCGGGTCTTGTCGCTTCGATAGAGACGGACGTAGATGGAGGCGATCCGGAAGAGGCGGAAGACGCGCAGCTGGCGCACCGGGATGATTCCGAGGAGGTCGTACCAGTTGAGGATCGGGAAGAAGAACCACTTGGCGAACGTTCGCCGGCGAACAGCGACGAACCAGCGCACGAAGAACTCGGTGGCGAAGACCAGCAGAAACGGCAGATCGATCACCCAGAACCAGTCGATGAGCTCGCCGTCGAGGCCATAGCGGCGGTGATAGTTGGCCGCGAAGTGCGGCCGAGCCTCGCGCTCGAAGAGCTCGATGCGCTCCGGCAAACGCTCGGGATCCCAGCCCCAGAAGAGCTCGAAGACCTCGCCCGCACTGCGCGGCGCCTGGCCCTCGCTCTCGAGCTGTATTGCCGCGCCGGCGCGGAGGCCGCGCAGCCTCCTGGTCTGTCCGGACCGCTCGAACGGATCCTCGTCGAGCATCTCCGCCGAAAGCTCGCGCAGCTCGGCGAGTCGCGGCTCGATCTCGCCGCGCCGTGCCGCGAGGTTCGCGGGCTTCGGGCCGGTCGCGACGAGAGCCGAGATCTCGTCGGTCAGCTCGAGGTAACGCGTGGTGACCGGATGCGGCTCGATCCCCTTGACGTCGTCGTAGACGCGCGTGACCACCGGCAGACGGCGGTAGTAGACCGGCCTTAGCCACAGGTAGGTCAGATCGAACAGGATCAGCCCCAGGTTGAGAACGGCCAGGTAGACCATCAACAGGTCCCACGCGAGGCGGGGCGTCATGGCGTGGCGGAGGGCGCGCAGTCGGCTCGACAGGCTCACGGCTGGCAGTCTAGCGACTGGCGAACGGTAGTCCGAGGTGACAGAGTAGGCGGCGTCTTTCTCGAGGGGGCCCCGATGATCCGCACGCTACTCTTGACGGCAGCCGCCGCCCTGCTCATGACCGCCTGCTCCGAAGAGCCCGCAGCCCGAGAGGTCGCCGAGGATCTCGACGCGAAGGCTGCGCGGGTCGCGCGCGAGCTGCTGGTCGTCGACACGCACGTCGACTACCCCTATCGCCAGCGCGAAACGCCGGCCGACATCAGCGAGCGCACCGAGAATCACAACTTCGACTATGCGCGCGCCAAAGAAGGCGGCCTCGACGCGGCCTTCATGTCGATCTACATCCCCTCCTCGTACCAGGAGAGCGGCGGCGCCAGGGAGCTGGCCGAGGAGCTGATCGGCATGATCGAGACGCTCGAGGCCGACCATCCCGACAAGTTCGCCATCGCCCGCTCGCCCGACGAGGTCGAGGCGCGGTTCGCCGAGGGATTGATCTCGCTCCCGATGGGGATGGAGAACGGCGAGCCGATCGACGGCGATCTCGCCAACCTCGGGTACTTCTTCGACCGCGGCATCCGCTACATCGGCCTCACCCACGGCCAGAACAACCACCTCTCCGACTCTTCCTACGCCGAGGAGCGCCAGTGGAACGGCCTGAGCCCGTTCGGCAAGGAGGTCGTCGCCGAGATGAACCGCCTCGGCATCCTGATCGACACCTCCCACCTGTCGGACGACGCCTTCTGGCAGATCCTCGAGATCTCCCGTGCACCGGTGATCGCGTCGCACTCGTCGTGCCGCCACTTCACCCCGGGATGGGAGCGCAATATCAGCGACGAGATGATCCGGGAGCTCGCCGAGGCGGGCGGCGTGGTGCACGTCAACTTCGGCAACGGCTTCCTCACCGAGGCCGCCAACCGGCAGGGGATGAAGTTCTGGCGGGAGTACGAGGCGGCGGGCGTCGAGGGCGCGGAGGCGGTCGCCTGGCGCGAGGCCTACTGGCGCGAGCACGAGCGCATCTGGCCGACCCTTGCCGACGTCGCCGACCATATCGATCACATCGTCGACCTGGTCGGCATCGACCACGTCGGCTTCGGCTCCGACTTCGACGGCGTCGGCGACAACCTGCCGACGGGCCTCAAGTCCGCCGCCGATCTGCCCAACCTCTTCCGCGAGCTCCTCGAGCGCGGCTACAGCGAAAGCGACCTCGCCCAGATCGCCGGCGGCAACATCCTGCGAGTGTGGCGGGAGGTCGAGCGCGTGGCGTCGGAGCTCTAGCGCGTCTGGCCGCTCGGCGCCGGGGCAGGCCGACGCTCACGCGCCCAGCCGGCGAGCCTTCCCGCCTCGTCGAACAGGTGAGGATAGTGCTCGAGCGTGACCCGGCTCAGCTCGGTCAAGGGTAGGTCGGCGTAGCTACCGCGGTCGACGACGTACTCCATGTGGAGCTTGCCCTCGCGGTCGAAGGGGTGCAGCGTGGAATCGTTCGAACCGTCGAACTCGAGCGGCAGCACCCCGAACAGCTCACACATGAAGATGTCGAAGGCCGGCGTCGCCTTGACCCACCGGCCCTCCAGCTCGAGCTCGGTCAAGCCGTGAAAGACGAAAAGGTTGGTGCGCATGACCTCCAGAAGCCGCTCGCTCGCCAGGTGGTTGCGCACGTCGGCAAACGCCAGGCGGGCCGGGATGCCCACGGCCCGCGCGGCAGCCGCCAGCAGAATCGCCTTGGGGATGCAGAAGCCGCTGCGCGCGGCCAGGGTCGTGGTCGCTCGGTAGACCTCCGGCTCGAGGCTGAACGCCCACGGGTCGTAGCGGAAGCCGTCGCGCACGGCGTAGTAGAGCTTCACCGCTCGCTCGCGCTCGGAGGCCGCGCCGGTAGTCACCCGGCGAGCGAAGTCCACCACCTCCGGGTGTTCGCTCTCGATGTACTCGGTGGCAGCGAGGTAGCTCACGGCGCGCGACTGTAGCAGCTTCGCGCTCCCGAAGTCGGTCTTGCCGCTCAGGACGCCGGGGCAGGAGGGCGGCTCTTGTAAAATGCCGGGTAGGCGTGGAGCTCGCCCCCGCCCGAAACGGACCGGGAGGTGGTGCAGGAAGGGTGTAAACCTTCCACCTCGGGTCGAGGCGGGCGGGGGCGGGCCCCACGCCTACGAAATACGCGGGGTCACCTCCATCGGATCTTCGGGTTCGAGCTCGAGCAGCCGCTCGAACACTTCGCGCGCCGGACCCGCGTCGCCGACGCGCTCGAGACAGCGGCCGTAGCCGTTGAGGCAGCGCAGAAAAGCGCGGTTGCCGGGCCAAGCCCAGGGCAGGCGACCCTCGAAGGACCCGCCGAGAGACAGCTCGCCGATCCTGGCGCCGACGCGGTAGTGGCGCAGCGCGCGCTCGGTCCAACGCCGCTCCACCGGAGCGTCGAGGCAGAAGCCGCCGAGCAGCGCGTGGGCCTCGAGACAGCGCAGGTCCCGGGCCAGAAGCTCGCCGGCGAGCAGCTCCGCCAGCTCCAGCTCGCCCGCCTCCCAGAAAGCCGAGATCTCGCGGATCGCCTCGAGACCCGCGGCTCCGAAGTGCGGCACCCGCGGGATGATCGTCTCGAGCTCGTATTCGCGGTGGCTCGCCGCGACCGGACCCTCCGCCGCCGCTCTCGGGATGAGCGCCAGCGGCTCGAGGCGTAGCGCCCTCTCGCTGAACCGGGGCGACTGGATAGCCCCTTCGAGCAGCCAGAAACCGCACTCGCGCGAGCGGCGCGACACGTCCAGGATGAAGAGCTCGCCCTCGACTGGACGGAAGGGCGACGCTCCCGGCCGAACCAGCACCTTCATCGAGCCGACTCGCAGCCGGCCGCAGATCGACCCGCCGTTGCGGCCGAGAGCGATCACCTCTACGGCCTGGCCGGCTTCGGGAAGGCTGTCGGCGATGGGTGTTGGAGGATTCATGGTCCGCGAAGCCGGCGTGGATGTTCTGCGCGAGACAGCATAACGCTGCTCTAACGTGCCG
>JAHEKO010000244.1 GCA_024638355.1 Acidobacteriota bacterium | reverse complement strand
CGGGATGGTGCGCAGCTGTCCCTCGATCACCTGGGGGGCGATGTTCTTGCCGCCGGAGGTGACGATCAGCTCCTTCTTGCGGTCGGTGATGTGCAGGAAGGCGTTCTCGTCGAAGGCTCCGATGTCGCCGCTGTGCAGCCAGCCGTCGGCATCGATCGCCGCGGCGGTCGCCTCGGGGTCCTTGTGATAGCCGAGAAAGACGTGCGGTCCTCTAATGAGGATCTCGCCGTCGGCGGCGATGCGGATCTCGGTGCCCTCGAGCGTGAATCCCGCGCCGCCGGTCTGATAGCGGCTCGGCGTCGAGATGGTGGCGGGACCCGTGCACTCGCTCAGACCGTAGACCTCGAGAATCGGAATCCCCAGGCTGAGAAAGAACTCGAACGTCGCCAGCGGGGTGGGCGCCGCCGCGACCGCACAAATCCGGGCGCGGTCGAGCCCCAGCTTCTCCCGGACCTTGCGAAAGACGAGGCGATCGGCCAGACCGTAGAGCAGCGGCCGGCGCTCGCCTTTCTGGTCGGCATAACCGCCGGCCAACCCCCGGGCTCGTGCCCACCTGCCGATGCGCCGCTTCAAGCCGCTGTTGCGGGCAGCCGTCGCTTCGATGCCAGCCTGGATCTTCTCCCACACCCGCGGTACCCCGAAGAAGACGTGCGGCCGGATCTCGCGCAGATTGTCGAGGAGCTTGTCGAGGCTCTCGGCGAACGATATCGAGCAGCCGATGAGGAGCGGCGCGTAGAGCGACAGCATCTGCTCGGCGATATGGCTCAGCGGCAGGTAGCTGATGAACTCGTCGTCCGGCGAGAACTCGAAGTAGTCGATCACCGCCTGCGCGGTCCAGAGCACGTTGTGATGGCTGAGGGCGACCGCCTTGGGCGGCCCGGTGGTGCCGGAGGTGTAGATCAGCTGGCAGCGCGCCCCCGCATCGAGCCGGGCGATGCGCCGGTCGAGCTCCGGTCCGTGGGCGTCGTCGCCGAGCGCCATCAGCTCGGCCCAGGAATAGACCCCCGACTCGTCGCTCGAGCCGTCCATCAGGACGATCGCCCGCAGGGTGGGCAGCCGACCGCGAATGGCGAGGAGCTTCGCCAGCTGGTCGTGGTCCTCGACCACCGCGACCGCGGCCTCGCTGTGCTCGGCGATGTAGAGGCACTGCTCGGCGGTGAGCGTCGTGTAGACGCCGGCCGGAAGACCGCCCGCCGCCACGGCGGCGAGCGACGAGATGAACCACTCCGGTCGGTTGAACCCGAGGACGTTGACGCCCTCCCCCGGCTCGAGGCCGAGCGCGACGAGCGCGCGGCCGGCCCGCAGGACCGCGGCGTGGTACTCGGACCAGGTCGTCGAACGCCACTCGCCGTCGCGCTTTACGCGCAGCGCGGTGCGGCTGCCGAGGCTACGAGCGCGCTCGGCGAGGGCGTCGACTACGGTGAGGTCCGCTGCCGTCACCCGGCGAGGGGCGGGATCCTCAGGACCTGACCCGGGTAGATCTTGTCGGGGTCCTTGAGCATCGGCTTGTTGGCCTCGAAGATGACCGGATACTTCATCGCGTCGCCGTACTGCTCCTTGGCGATCTTCGACAACGAGTCCCCCGACTTGACGGTGTAGAAGTTGGCCTGCGGCTCGGGCGCGAGCTCCATCTGATCGTCGACCCGGGCGATGCCCTGGGTGTTGCCGACCATCAGCACGACCTTCTCGCGCTCGGACTGCGAGGTCGCGGTTCCGCTCACGACGGCGAGATCGCCGTCGACGCGAATGCTCAGGCCCTTGACGCCCAGGCCCATGGTCTCGACCGCCGAGACCAGCTTCATAGCCAGACGCCGGTCGAGCGTCTTCTTGGCGGCGGCCGCTTCGGCGGCCTCGGTGGCTTGGGCGGCTTCGGCCGCGGCCTTCGCCTCCTTGTCGTCGGCCCCGAACATCTTGGCGCCGGCTTCTTTTACGAAATCGAACAGACCCATGGTGTAGCTCCTTGAGTAGTGGAAATGGTTTCCAGATTTGGAACCGCGGCGCCGGTCCGATCCGGCGCCGCGAGGTTGCACGTGACGAATCAACCTACTTCTTGAGCAGGCTCCCTAGCAATCCGCTGCCGACTTTCGACGCCAGGTCGTCGAGGATCTGGCCGTCTCCGTCCGCGTCGAGCAGAGACGTCAGAAGGTCGCCTCCGGGCGCCCGCTTCGCGACCTGCTGACGCTCGTTGGCCAGCATTCCGGCGAGCCCGCCGGCATCCAGGCCGCCGCGCCGGCGCTCTTTGCCGAGGGCGCCCATGACGATCGGCGCCAGGGTCGCGAGCAGCTGGCCCGCCGACCCGGCGTCGAGGCCGGTCGTCTGGCTGATGCCGGCCTGCACGGCCGGCTGCTTGCCGCCGAGGACGTGCTTGAGGATGCCGCTGCCGCCGCTCGGATTCGAGAGGAAGCCGCCCAGATTGTCGAGCACGGCTCCGTCGTGGTCCTTCGCCAGCGCGCTGTCGAGGGCCTGGGCGCCGTCTTTCCGGCCGGCGTTGGCGGCCAGGGCGGCCATCAGGCTGCCGAGGGCGGCCGGCACCGCCTTTTCGGTCGTCGAGCGGTCGGCGCCGATCTGCCGGCTGATCTGGTCGAGGGTCGAGCCCCCGAGCTGTTGAGTTAGGGCTTCGAAGATGGAAGACATGTGCGACTCCTGTAAAGAAACGAAACTTTAGAGCGCGGCTCACGCCGCGGCGACTGAAGGGTCGAGGCTCGCGCTCGTGGCTGAACCGGAAGGGCTCGGCATCGAACCGGGTCCTACGGTCCTGGGACCTGCGAAGCTGTACGCGAGTTGGCGTGAAGGTATCATCTACCTCCACGCCGGCGATATTACCCGATCGCCACGGCACAGGGCACGACAATTGCGTAGTGAGGTGGCTCTCCGGCGCAGGCGACGCTCGGCCGGATTCTGCAAGGGTTCCACCATGTCATCGCGCCTTCACAGCATCGCCGCTCTGGCCTGTCTGGCACTTTGCCAGACGGCCGGGCCGGTTGCGGCCGAGCGCTTCCGCCCCGCCGAGCTCCTGGTCGACGCCGTCGGCGGCAGCGCCGAGTCGCTCGAGGCCGAGCGGCTGGAGGTGCTCGAGGACGGCTCGCCCCGCCCGATCGTCGCGGTCGAGCCGCTGACCGAGCCCTGGCGCATCGTCGCCTACTTCGATCAACTCCTGGTGGAGGCGCCGGTCTATCGCAGCGCGTTGCTCGACCTGGCGGAGCAGGCGAATCGGCTCACCGCCCTCGGCACGGTGGAGATCGTGCTCGCGGGCGAGTCGGTGACGGTCACCCTGCCGGCCACTCGCGATCCGGAGGCCCTGGATCAAGCGTTGCGCTGGCTTCTGGTACGCGAGACCAGCGAGGGCGGCCAGATGACGCTGCGGAGCGAGCTCGTCGCCGAGCATCTTCTGAACACCGAAGTGGCGGAGGAGGGGAGTGCCGTCGCCGCCGAGCAGCTGACGGCGGTCGGCGCCGCCATGAGGGGGGCGGTCGAGGACGAGACCGAGCTTCTGGCCCGGCAGCGCGGAAACCTGCTGAGCTGGCTCTCCGACCAGGACGGCCCGGGGCCCAAGGCGCTCCTCCTGGTCACCAGCGGCTTCGATTCGAAGCCGGCCGACTTCTATCAGGGGCTGGTCGCCGGGAGCCGCTTCGAACAGGCGGGTCTGGGTCTGCCGCGAACCGAGGTCTCGCCCAGCGTGGAGGAGACGGCGCGGGCGTTCTCGGTCTACGGCTGGACGGTGATCTCGTACGCGCCGCCGAACCAGGGCGACGGCCTGCTGGCCGAGGCTCCCGAGGCGTCGGATCCGGACGCGGACAACGTGGACGTCGATCCGGTGCTCCAGGGAGGCCGCCAGGTGGACCGGACCGTGGCGACGATCGACCCGCGCAAGGTCCTCGACCGGTTGAAGAAGCGGCGCCAGCTCGAGGAGGCCTATCTGCCGCGTCTGCTGACGCCGCACGAGCCCCTGCGGACGCTCGCCGACGCCACCAGCGGCGAGGTGGTGCTCGACCGGCTGGCGCTCGAGCAGGCGCTGGGCCGGCTCGGCGCGCGCCGGTTGGTGCGCTTCGTGCCCGCCCCCGGGGCGCCCGGCGAGCCGCGCGCGGTCGACGTGCGGTGGCGATCGGGTGACGGCGCCGAGCTGCGCACGCGCGCCTGGACGGGCGAGGCGACGCCGGAGGTGATCTCGGCCGAGCGGGCGCGCCGATATCTCGACGCCGGCGTGGGCGAGGGCGAGATCTTCGTCTCGGCGGCGGTCGCCTCGCAGGGGTCCGGAGCGGAGCCTCCCGCGACGGCGCAGCTGGTGCTCGAGGTCGATGCCGAGAGCCTGCCCGCGGAGGACGGCGCACAGCCGCTGCGGGTGACGCTGGCGATGAGCCGTGAGAACGCCGAGCCGGCGGTCGTGCACCAGATCGTCGATCTGGCGGATGCCGAGCCGAGTCCGAGCGATGGCGCGCGTTTCCTCTTGCCGGTGGAGCTCCCCGAGCAGGAAGAGCCGGTGGTGGCCGTCTTCGTCGAAGAGCTCGCCACCGGTCGCTGGGGCGGCACCGTCGCCTCCTTCTCGGCGGCCGACGCCGACCTCGGCCTGGCCACCGACTCGTTGATGCTGCCCGCTCCCAAGGCCGTCCACCTGATGGCGCCGCAGAAGGCGATGGTGATGGGGCGCACCACGTTCGACACGGTGGTTTCGGAAGACCGCGTGGCGAAGGTCGAGTTTCGGCTCGACGGCGAGCAGATCGCCATGATCTCGGCGCCGCCCTTCTCGACCACCGTCGATCTGGGCAAGCTGCCGGAGACGCACCGGGTCGAGGCGATCGCCTTCGACGAGGCCGGGGTCGAGCTGAGCCGCGATCTGCTGACGGTGAACGCGGGTATCGGTGCCTTTCGCGTGCGCATCGTCAAGCCGAAGTCGAATCAGCTCTCCGACGACGGCAAAGTGGTCGGCCCCATCGACGTCGAGGCCCGCGTCGAGATCCCGCGCGGCGGCGAGCTCGACCGCCTCGAGTTCTACTGGAAAGAAGAGCTGGTGGCGACCCGCTTCGCGAAGCCCTACCGGGAGCGGGTAACGGTGCCGTCCGACGAACCGAGCGGCTTCGTGCGCGTGGTGGGCCGCCTCGAAGGCGGCGAGACGTCCGAGGACGTGGTCTTCGTGAACAGCCGGGGCTCGACCGAGCGGCTCGACGTCGACCTGGTCGAGCTATACGTGGTGGTCACCGATCGCCAGGGGCGACCGGTCCGCGGCCTCGAGCGCGATCATTTCCGGGTGATCGAGGAAGGCGTGCGGCAGGACGTGGCGGGCTTCGGCGACGCCGCCGACCAGCCGCTGACCGTCGGGCTGGCGATCGACTCCTCGGCTTCGATGTTCGTCAAGCTGCCCGACGTGCAGGACGCCGCGGCATCCTTCGTCCAGAGCCTGCGCACAAGGCGGGATCGCGCGTTCGTGGTCGGCTTCGGCAACGAGCCGCGGCTCGCCCGCGACACCACCTCGGACATGACGAACGTGGTCGACGGCCTCTACCGGCTGAAGCCGGACGGGCAGACCGCGATCTGGAAGGCGGTGGTCTACTCCCTCGTTCAGCTCCAGGGCGCCGGCGGCAAGAAGGCGCTGATCGTCTTCTCGGACGGCGCCGACGAGGATCCCGACTTCTCGTACCGCACGGCGCTCGACTTCGCGCGCCGGGTCGGGGCGCCGATCTACTTCATCGTCTCCAACGACGAGATCTACCGCACGGCGGGCAAGAGCCTCACCGTGCGCGGCTTCCTCGGCCGGCTGCGCAAGCTCACCTCCGAGGTCGGCGGCAAGGTCTACCTGACCAAGGTGACCGAAGACCTCGAGAACATCTACCGCGACATCGAAGAAGAGCTCCGCAGCCAGTACCTGATCTCGTACTACGCGCGCGACCTGGGCGGCAACCGCTGGCGCAAGGTGACGGTCGAGGTCGACGAGCCGGGGGTCGAGGCGCGGACGCTGTCGGGGTACTTCCGCTAGGCTGGCTCGGCGAGGAGCTGCTCGATGCGGCTCACGAGCTCGGCGACCAGGCGCTCGTGGTGCTCGCCGGTGCCGGGGCCCTCGAAGCCGCTGTGGATCGCCCGCACCCGGCCGGCGCGATCGATGA
>JAHEKO010000243.1:3149-6140 GCA_024638355.1 Acidobacteriota bacterium | reverse complement strand
GGCCTGTTCTACGGCGACGGCAGAGTTCGGCTCCTCGAGGAGCGCTTGCGCAGCGAGCCGGCCGATCCGCTCCAGGCCGTCGGCCTCCGTGGCCTGCTCGGCATCGAGTACCTCAAGCTGGGCCGCACCGCCGACGCGATCGGTCGCTTTTCCGAGGCGCTCGAGCTGGCCACGAAGCTGGGACTGGAGCCGGCCAAGACCAGCATCGTGCTGTGGAACCTCGGCCTGGCGCACCTCCAGGCGGCGGAGGACGAGAACTGCGTCGACCATCACGCGGCAACGAGCTGCATCCTGCCCTTCGCCGACGACGCGCTGCACCGGCGTCCGGAGCACACGCGCCGGGCGGGCGACGCCTTTCTCGCCCACCTCGGGCAGGAACCTCGCAACATCCTGTCGGCGTGGTTCCTGAATCTCGCGCGGATGCTGTCCGACGACTTTCCGGGGGGCGTGCCGGCGACGTACCGTCTTCCGGCCGACGCCTTCGAATCCGGCCAGGCGTTTCCGCGCTGGGCGGACATCGCGGCTCCTCTGGGAGTCAACGCCTTCGATCTCGCCGGCGGAGCGGTGATGGACGACTTCGACGGCGACGGGCTGCTGGATCTGGTGACCTCGACCTGGGACCCGTGCGACAGCTTGAAGGCCTTCCGCAACGACGGCCGTGGCGGGTTCGAGGACGTCACCGAGGCGTGGGGCCTCCACCGGCAGCTCGGCGGCCTCAATCTGATGCACGCGGACTTCGACGACGACGGCCGCCTGGATCTGCTGGTCCTGCGCGGCGGCTGGCTGGCAGACAAGGGCCGCATCCGCAACTCGCTCCTGCACAACCGGCTCGCCTCGGCCGGTGACTTCGCCGACGTCACCCACGCGGCCGGACTCGCGCTGCCCGCCTACCCCACTCAGACCGCCGCCTGGGCCGACATGGACCGCGACGGCGACCTGGACCTCTACATCGGCAACGAGCTGAGCGAAACGGGCGGACCGTTCCCGTCGCAGCTCTTTCGCAACAACGGCGACGGCACCTTCACGGACATCGCCCCGCAGGCCGGCGTCACCAACGGCTTCCAGGCGAAGGCGGTCGCCTGGGGCGATTACGACGACGACGGGGACGAGGACCTCTGGGTGTCGAACATCGGCGTGAATCGCCTCTACCGCAACGAGGGTGAGGGCACCTTCTCCGATGTCGCGGCCGCGGCCGGAATCCGGCAGCGCAATCGCAGGAGCTTCACGAGCTGGTTCTTCGACTACGACAACGACGGCGATCTCGACCTCTTCGCGGCCGACTACGGCTCGTCCCCGACCGAGGTGGCGGCCTCCTACTTTGGTCTCGCCACCGAGGAAGGCCAGCCTCATCTCTATCGCAACGACGGCGGCCGGTTCACCGAGATCTCGCGGACCTCGGGCTTCGTTCGGCCTGCCATGCCCATGGGCGCCAACTACGGCGATCTCGATGGCGACGGGTGGCAGGACCTCTACCTCGGCACCGGTGATCCCGACTTCGCCAGCGTCATGCCCAACCTCATGTACCGCAATCAGGCCGGCGCCCGTTTCGTCGACGTCACCTCGGCCGGCGGCTTCGGCCACATCCAGAAGGGCCACGGCGTGGCCTTCGGCGACCTCGACAACGACGGCGACCAGGACCTCTTCCACCAGCTCGGCGGCTTCTTTCCGGGCGACGGCTACTGGAACGCCCTGTTCGAGAACCCGGATCCCGCCCCGAGCTGGATCACCCTCCGCCTTCGCGGCCGAAAGTCGAACCGATTCGGCGTCGGCGCGCGCATCGAGGTGCGCATTCGGGAGGGCGAGACCGAGCGCTCGATCCACGCCCTAGCGGGCAGCGGCGGATCCTTCGGCGGCTCGAGCTTCCAGCAGGAGATCGGTCTCGGCGAGGCCGATCGGATCGAGGAGATCGTCATCCGCTGGCCGGCCAGGGACAGCGTTCAGCGCTTCTCGAACGTCGAGCTCAACCACGTCTACATCGCCGACGAGGGGAGCGCGGCGCTCGAGCCGGTCGAGGTGCCTCGGATCGGCTTGGGCGGGATCACCGAGTGACCTCCCGGGGCGCGACCGGCGAGCCCTCGACATCGGTCTGCTAGGGTTCGCCAAGGAGTCCCGAGGATGGCGCCCGCTCACGGAAGTGAGCGGCGGGGAGATGCGGCCTGCAAGGTCGGCGATCCTCGGTGCGAGGCGACCGCAAAGGGGGAGCAATATGAGATCCGGGGGGAGCAGAACCGCCAGCCGTAGTCTGGCGATCGTCCTCTGCGCGCTGTTGCTGGCTCATCCCGCGTTGGCGGAGTGGGTCACCCTTCCAGCCGGAACCGTGGTCTACGGCGAGCTCCAGCAGGAGGTGACCTCGCGAAAGAAGGACTGGTCCGAAGGAGACCTGGTTCAGGCCATCGTCTGGCGCGACGTGTCCGTCAAGGGTGAGGTCGTGATCGAGGCCGGTACACCCATGGTGGTCAAGGTCTCGAAGCTCAAGAAGTCGAACTTCGCGGGCATCAAGGGCAAGCTCGAGCTGCGGGCTTTCAGCACCGCGGCACTCGAGGGCACGGACGTCCCTCTCGTCGGCGGCTACGACAAGTCCGGCAAGGGGCGGAAGGCGCTGGCGATATCGCTCGCGGCGATCATCTTCGTGCCGCTGATCTTCATCAAGGGCAAGCACGCCGTCCTGGAAGCCGGCACGGTGTTCGACGCTCAGGTTCAAGGCAACACAGATATCGAGATGGAGCGTCGGACGACCCGACGGAAGATCAGCCTCGGTGGTGGCGAGAGTCTCGAGGTCGAGGTTCTCTACGACGACATACCGGAGACCGACAAGGTCAAGACGCTTCCCCTGCGGCTGGACCTGTGCGGGGAAGAGGCGGATTCGGCAGCGGTGGTGTCGGTCAACGACAAGGAGATCCCGCCGATAGCCATCGAGCTCGCGGCGGTCACCCAGCAGGGCGGCTGCATCTCGGCCTCGGGGCAGGTCGACGCGGAGGCGCTCGGCAAGCA
>JAHEKO010000243.1:0-3049 GCA_024638355.1 Acidobacteriota bacterium | reverse complement strand
CGGTGGTGTCGGTCAACGACAAGGAGATCCCGCCGATAGCCATCGAGCTCGCGGCGGTCACCCAGCAGGGCGGCTGCATCTCGGCCTCGGGGCAGGTCGACGCGGAGGCGCTCGGCAAGCACTTCACCCGCGGGATCAACCGCTTCGACGTCCAGTTCGGCACCCGGATCGCGGAGGTGATCCTGGAGGTCGAGCTGTGACGAGCTTGACCCCTCCACCCCACTAGCTCCTCTCCCTGCGAGCCCCCGCGCGGAGGCTCGACAGGAATCTGGCCGCGCGCCGGACGTTCCGCTACGGGCGGGCGGGTTCGGCAGTCGTGCGGAAAGAGACGCCGCCCGAGCCGGCCTTTCTCGCGGTGACTCGCCGGAAGCCCTATCAGCGGCCCTCGGTTCCTGGGAAACTCCTGATTAGGCAGGGCAACGCGAAGTGCGCGGCATCGACCGTCGCCGATTCAGTGTCGGAGAGGAGGTGATTCGAAGAATGAAGATCAAGAGCGCCGTTCGGGCTGGCGAGGGAGCTGGCATCACGGGCCACGGCTAGCTTCGGAAGCTGGGGGGCGGCCTCGGCAGCCGCCCCCCCTTTGTTCGGAGATCGCCCCGGCTGTCCGGCAGCTTGCCGGCCCGCCGAGGAGGCCTCGATCGCAGTCGCGGCCGACTGCCATGTGCACGGGGTCCACCGGTCGCGCCAGGAGCTGGTTCGGACGCTGGGCATCGAGCCTCGTCTGCGCGCCGGCGACACTCGGCCCCTTGACAAGCTCTCTTCGAGCGGGAATCATCCCGCCACTCTGAAGTTTGGCCTCGGGGTCGGTTTGGAACCGACCACGGAGCTGGTCTGGGGCGAGGTCGACGCCGTGACCTGGGAAACCCGGACCGAAGGCTCTATTGCCCGAGGACGGTAACTACTCTGGCTCGCCCGCAAAGGAGATTTATTGATGCCTGGCAGACTCTGTTCGCTGATCGCGCTGAGCGCGTTCCTCTTCTCGATCTCCTGTGCCCAGCCCGAGCCTGAGGAAGCCGAGCCGGCGCAGGCGGCGCCCGCTCCGGTCGAGGCGGCGGCGGTCGACCCGACCGTGGCCGACCCGGATCACTACGCAGTCGAGCTCGACAACGACCGGGTGCGGATCCTCCGCATCACCTACGGCCCGGGTGAAGAGTCGGTGATGCACTCCCACCCAGACAGCGTCGCGGTCTTTCTAACCGATGCGGTTGCGCAGATGACGACGGCCGACGGCTCGACGGAGGAGCTTTCCGTCAACGCGGGGCAGGCCCTGTTCGCGCCGGCGAGAACGCACGTGGGGAAGAACCTCGCCGACGCACCCTGGGAGGTCGTCGAGGTCGAGCTCAAGCCGGGCGCGGGCCCCGCAGCCGCTGCCGATGTCCCGGACCCCACGATCGTCGACGCGGGGCACTACACGGCCGAGTTCGAGAACGACAAGGTGCGGATCTTGCGCATCGCCTACGGCGCGGGCGAGGAGTCGGTGATGCACTACCACCCGGACAGTGTTGCCGTCTTCCTCACCGACCACCTCGTACAGATGAGCCTGCCCGATGGCTCGAAGGAAGAGGTCTCGGCCAGTGCCCGCGACGCCATGTTCATCCCGGCAGGACAGCACCTGCCGAAGAACATCTCTGACGGCCCATGGGAGTTGATCCTCATCGAGCTGAAATAGGGCTCGTCCGGCGCTAGCCCCCTTCTTGGGCCCAGTCGATTCGCGGGTTTCAGCTCGTCCCCCAGCTCAGATACTCCTGCCACAAGAGCCGGGCGGCGACCGCTCTCCAGGGTCGCCAGGGCTCGGCCAGGCGGGTGAGCTCTTCGGGGCCGGGACGGGCATCGAGCTCGAAGACCCTCTGGGCGGCCTTGGCCAGCGCCAGATCGCCGGCGGGCCAGGCGTCGGGGCGGCGTAGGGCCATCAACAGGTAGACCTCGGCGGTCCACGGACCGATGCCGTTGTGGCGGGTCAGCTCGCGGCGGACCGCATCGTCGTCGAGCGTCGCCAGCCGTGACAGGACCAGACGGCGCTCGACCGCCGCGGCGGCCAGCGACCGACAGTAGGCGCTCTTCTGCCGGCTGAAGCCGATGCGCTCGAGGCGGCGGTCACTGAGGCGCAGGAAGGCGCGCGGCGTGATGCGACCGGTGGCGCGCCGCAGCCGCTCGAACGCGGCTCGGGCCGAGGCCAGCGACACCTGTTGCTCGAGGATGATCCGCACGAGGGTGGGAAAGCCCGGACGCCGGACCCAGAGCGGCGGCGGGCCGTGCCGGGCGGCGAGTTTCGCCAGCTGGGGGTCGCGGTGCAAGAGCCGGCCCACGGCCTCCTCGAGCGAGGCGCTATCTCTCAGGGTATCTACTACGGGTGCGATCATCCACGCTTGCCTGAGCCCACTGACCGTCGAAGCCTCCCCGACGGCCGCCACACCGGATTGAACCCCTGGGTCGGTGTCGACGCTGGCCGTCGAGGCTGATCTGCGAGCCCTCACCAGCCTTCAAGCTGGTCTGACCCTTCGACTACCTCACCCTCTTCCCTCGAGCATGCGGCGTGAGGAGATTCTGGCATGGAGCGCCGCACCCCGCTCTTACGGGCCGGAGTCGAGACCCAGTTGGCCCAGTCAGCGCTCCATCAAGGGCCTCGACCGATCGCCGCCTGCCCAGGCGCCAAGAGCGCAGGGCGTTGGCGAGGTCCGAGTTGGGCGACTTCTCGGAACTGAGGCCGGTCGAGGTAGCGCCCGCACCCGTGGCGGGCGAATCCGGTCAGACGCGCGCCTGCGGCGTGCACCGCCCGGCACAAGTCCGGGCGCTACCTGCAGGCCTTGTCCGTGAAGCGCGGCTCAACGGGCGTGGCCCGCCAGCCACCATTTCGCGGTGGTCGGTTGCCAGAGTCGATCCACCGGCAGTTTCGAGTCCCTCCCTGCGTCCTACGGCGTGTACCAGATCGGCGAGGTGTAGGCGCGCTCCTGAGTCGAGACCGGCGCCCCCTCCGGAATCGGGATGCCGAAGCGGAAAGCCTCGATGGTGGACCAGCGAGGCGTGGGGATCTCGATCACCCGCGCGTAGT
>JAHEKO010000242.1 GCA_024638355.1 Acidobacteriota bacterium | reverse complement strand
GTCGCCTCGGCGATGGCCGAAGTCCTTCTCGCCGATCAGAAGATCGAGTAGATCAGCGGGGCGGCCGCGGTGCCGCTCACCACCACCAGCACGCCGAACAGCAGCAGCACGAGGATCACCGGCAGCAGCCAGTACTTCTTGCGCCGCATCGCCAGCGAGACCAGCTCCACGAAGATGTTCGACTGCCGCTCGCGGGCGAGCTCTCGCAGCTGCGTGTCTCGAGTCTCGGTCGTCGATTCGCCGCTCACCGTCGGGCTCCCACTACATGCTGACCTTATCACCGGCGTTCGTCGCGAGCCGGCACGGCGCAGTAGGAAGCGGCTGAGAAGGTCAGGCTAGAACTGTCGAAAATAGCCCTTGAGGTCGCTCGCGCGCTTGCGGTCGATCCAGTAGGACTCCGCCTCGGGCCGCCAGCGGCGCTGCATGGGATCGCGTCCGAACAGCCGCATGACGAGGCCGATCGGCGCGAAGAGGAACAGGTAGATCAAACCGAGCACCAGGTGCGACACCGTCCAGCCGATGGGAAACAAGAGCAGCATCCACACTCGGAAGAGAGGCACCCGCAGGGGCTCGATCGCGTAGTAGAGCAGGCACAGGCCACCGCCGATCCCCCAGAGGATCGCGGGTAGACGCAGCGCTCCGGTGCGCCAGTAGACCAGCCCGCCGATCATCGCGAACATCACCAGCACGATCACGCCGAACCAGCGCAGATCGCGGCTTCCCGGCCGGAGGTTGAGGTCGATGAGCGCCATCAGGACACCACGCTCGGCCGGAGCGAGATCTCGCTCTCGCGCTGGGTCGCAGCCACGGCCTGCCCACTGGGCCGTCGGCCGCCGGGCTTGCGGGCGATCATCACGAACAGACCGCCTTCCCGCTGGCCGGGCGCCACGATTTCCGTGATTTGGGCGAGCAGGCGGTCGAGCGAGCCGCCGCGCGGCTGCGGCTCGAAAAGGCTCCTTCCGGCCATGCCGTCGTCGACGCTGCGCATCGCCGGCAGCCCGCGCACGAACTCGAGTCCGGCGCCGTCGAACCAACCGAGCACCTCACCGAAGGTGTGCTTCGACTCGTGCGGATGACGATACTGGTCGGCGAACCAGGCGCGCCGCTTGGCGTCGCTCATTCCCGCTTGCCGCAGGACCGGATCGATCGATCGCAGCCGGCCGCCGGTGAGGCGGAAGATCTGCCGGCGCAGGTCGGTGAGCAGCCGGCCGTAGCGGTTGTAGAGGCCGACCAGCAGGTGGCCGCCCGGGCGCACCAGCGACACCAGGCTCTCGAAGCCGCGACGCGGCGCCGGAGTATGGTGCAGCACGCCGTTGCAGATCACCACGTCGAACGACTCGGGCTCGAGCGCCGGGCGGAAGAGGTTCATCTGGGCGAAAGTGACCCGGTCGAGTCCGTTCTCGCGGCGGAAGGCCTCGCCCAGGCGTAGCGAGTTCATGCAGATGTCGGTCGCGACCAGCTGGCGGCAGCCGATGCCGAGGAAGTTGGCCATCTGGCCGGTGCCGCAGCCGACCTCCAACACCGAGCTGTTGTAGGGAATCGACTCGTCGAGCTTGCGCGCGAAAAGACCCCGGCGCGACTTCTCGATCAGGGCCCCCACCGAGTCGCGATCGTCGTAGTTGGGAAAGGGCGTCTCCTCGTAAAACGCCTTCACCATCTCGGTCGTGTCGTTGATTCCCTCGTCGTCCTCGGGCCAGAAGAGCTGAGGGATGCCGTCGTCGATCGGAAAGCAGCGGCCGCACTCCGCGCAGAGCGCGTTGCCGTCGGCGGGCTCGAGCGAGGCCTTGCAGCACGGGCTGGTGAACGGGGCTCCGAGACCGCCGCCGGAACGCAGGGCCCGCGCGCGGACCACCGCCGGCTGCTTGCTCTTGGTGAGGACGTGGCGGCCCATGCAGAGTACGTCGATGTCGGACGACATGAAGGTGCGGTAGGCATCGGCCGGCGAGCAGACGATCGGCTCCCAGCCGAGGTTGAAGCTGGTGTTGACCATGACCGGACAACCGGTGCGGCGCTCGAAGGCCTCCATGAGCGGCCGCAGAAGCCCGTGGCGCACCGGGTCGACCGTCTGCACGCGCGCCGAATAGTCGACGTGGGTCACCGACGGAATCTCCGAACGCCGCTGGCGCAGCATGTCGATTCCCTCGACGCCCTGGAGGTCCGGCGGAATCGGCAGCCGCTTCTCTTCCCGCACCGGAGCCACCAGCAGCATGTAGGGGCTCTCCTGCCCCTCTTCGAGGCCGAAGAACTCGTGGGCGTGCTCGACCAGCACCACGGGGGCGAAGGGCCGGAAGCTCTCGCGAAACTTCACCTTCTGATTGATCACCGACTGCATCCGCGGATCGCGGGCGTCGCCCAGAATGCTGCGCGATCCCAGCGCCCGGGGCCCGAACTCCATCCGGCCCTGGAACCAGCTCACCACCTTGTGGTCGGCGATCTCGCTCGCGACGTGCTCGAAGAGCGACGCGTCGTCGTCGAAGCGGCGCCACTCGGCCTCGACCGAGGCCAGGAACGACTCGACCTCACGCTCGCCGAACTCGACGCCGAGGAGCGAGCCTCCCTGCAGATCTTCCGGACGCGGGCGGCGGGGGTTGTCGAGCAGCTGGTACCAGATGAACTGCGCCACTCCCAGGGCGCCGCCGGCGTCGCCCGCCGCCGGCTGGATCCAGATCCGCTCGAACGGCCCCTCGCGCAGGATGCGGCCGTTGCCCACGCAGTTGAGCGCCACGCCTCCCGCCAGGCAGAGGTCCTTCATGCCGGTGGTGCGGTGCAGATGCGCGGCCGAGCGCAGCATCACTTCCTCGGTCACCTTCTGGATCGAGGCCGCCAGGTCGACGTACATTCCCTCGGACGGCTCGTCTTGCCGCCGCGGCGGTGCTCCGAACAGCCGGTGGAACTTCTCCGACGTCATCGTCAGGCCCTGGCAGTAGTTGAAGTACGACATGTCGAGGCGGAACGATCCGTCCGGCTTGAGGTCGATCAGCTTCTCGAGGATGACGTCGGTGTAGGTCGGCTTGCCGTACGGCGCCAGCCCCATCAGCTTGTACTCGCCGTTGTTGACCGCGAAGCCGCAGTAGTAGGTGAAAGCCGAGTAGAGCAGGCCGAGCGAGTGCGGGAAGTGCAGCTCCTGGGTGAGCTCGACGCGGTTGCCTCGCCCGACACCGCAGGTGGCGGTGGCCCACTCCCCGACCCCGTCGAGGGTCAGGATCGCCGCCTCCTCGAAAGGCGAAGGGAAGAACGCGCTGGCGGCGTGCGACTCGTGGTGCTCGGTGAAGACGAAGCGGCTCTCGAAGGCGCCGTCGAGCGCGTTGCGCATCTCTCGGGGCAGGTAGAGCTTGCGCTTGAGCCAGACGGGCATCGCCTTGAGAAACGAAGGGAAGCCCGCCGGCGCGTAGGCGAGGTAGGTCTCGAGCAGCCGCTCGAACTTGAGCACCGGCTTGTCGTAGAAGCCGACGTAGTCGAGCTCCTCCGGAGCGAGCCCCGCCTCCTCCAGGCAATACTCGATCGCGCGGGTGGGAAAGCGCTCGTCGTGCTTGTCGCGGCTGAAGCGCTCCTCCTGCGCCGCGGCGACGATCTCGCCGTCCACCACCAGGGCGGCCGCCGAGTCGTGGTAGAAGGCGGAGATCCCCAGGATCGCTGTCGACTCGTTGCCCGGCTTGCCGCTCATCCGTTTTCTCGAACGCGAATATACAGCGTTTCGCGGGTGGGGTTGAGGCCTTCCGGGCGCCACCGGGCAGCCGCTTTCCAACACCGTCTCGCCTCTGTGAGAGACTCCTTCCCGTTGACGTCTACGACCCTCCCCCGGTCTGTCTCGACCCTCTTGCCGGCACTCGTGCTGGCGCTGGCCGCGCCCGCGCTCGCGGCGGACGGGCGAACGCTCGAGGAGCGCTGCGAAGCCGAGATCGTCGAGCTCCACCGCTTCCTCGAAGAGTGGTCGAACGCCGAGCTGCCCGATACCGACGAGGCGTTCCGCCGCTTCGGCGACGTGATCGCTTCGAGCTTCGTGATCATCGACCCCGACGGCGAGGTGATCGAGCGCGAGCCGATCGTCGAAGCCATCCGCCGCGCGCACGGCCGCTGGCGCGAAGAGCCGGGCGAGATCCGCATCGAGAGCTTCCGGCTGCACCAGCAGGGAGAGGGGTACGCACTGGCCACCTACGAGGAGTGGCACGAGCTCAGCGGCAAGCGCATCGGCCGGCTGAGCTCGGTCCTGTTCGGGGTCGTGCCCGACCTGCCCAACGGCGTCGAATGGCTGCACCTGCACGAGGTGTGGATACCCCTGGCGGCGCTCCCGCTCGGAGCCACCGGGCCACTCCTACCGCGTGCCATCCAGATCGGTCAGCCGGCCGAAGCGCTCCGATCCCTGCTCGAGGAGGACTGCGAGCGCACCGAGGAGCTCCACTACACCGGCGAGATGGCCGCCCCGTTCACCGCGCAGACCCAGATCAACTGCTTCGGCTTGGCCATCCTCGGCGCGGAGCGCGACGTCGAGCTCATGTTCAACGACGGCCCCCTGGGCCATGTGTGGATTCACATTCGCGCCGACGAGATCGAGGCGATCACCCGAGCCCTCGCCGAAGAGTTCGGCCCGGTGGTCTTCGCGTCCGGCCTCGATCGGGTCTTCGAGCGTGGCACCGTCGCCGTCCGCTCGGAGCCGCCCGAAGTCCTCGTCGCCACCCCCGAGCTGATCCGCGAGCTGACCGGCCTCTGAGCCATCCCTCGGCGCGCAACTGCAGGGCCGCATCAGGCCTCGGAGCGTCATCTCCAGTTGGTCCGCGCGGGCTTTCATCCGAATCGGCCGTGTCTCTTATTCTGGAGACACGCGACGAGCACGGCGGGAGTTGATCCCCACCCTCCAGTGCCCGACACTGGATAGTGGTCTGGGCACGCTGTAGGGCCCGGCGCTAAGGGGATTCACAGTCCTCCGAATCTTCCTGCCCGCGGCACAACCATTGTCAGCTGGTATCTTGGAGCACGAGCGACTTGAACGGCGCCGACCTGCCCGGCGACCAGAGCGGAAGAGAGACCATGCCATGTCTCTGATTGAGACCTTCGAGCAGTCCCGCCTCGCCACCGGTGCCGGCGAGCTCTGGCGCCGGGGAGTCACGGCGCGCTTCCTCGACGCGGTCGGCGACGGCTCGCTCCCAGAGGAGGCCTTCCAACGCTGGCTGGTTCAGGACTACCTATTTGTCCGAGGTTTCACGCGCTTCATGGCGCTAACCGCCTCGCGCACACCGCGGCCGGCGCAGAGCACCTTGATCGGCGGTCTGGCCGCGCTCGATGCCGAGCTCGCTTGGTTCGAGGGCCATGCCGAAGCGCGCAGTCTCGACCTCGGCGCTGCAGCCCACCCGACCTGCCGCCGATATATCGACTTCCTTGTCGCGTCCGCCTTCTCCGATCCGTTCGCGGTCCTGCTGGCAATCATCTACGGGGTCGAGGTTGCCTATACGGTCGCCTGGGGGAATCTCGAAGCAACGGGCCCCTACGCCGAGTTCATCGATCGCTGGACCAGCGCCGAGTTTCAGCGCTACGTGGCCGAGCTTCTGCGACTCGCCGACACCTATGCCGATCCCGGCCAGCAGCTGGCCTTCAACGAAGTGATGCGCCACGAGCACGACTTCTGGCGGATGACCTGGAGAGGCTAGGGACCCAGGCGGTGACGGGCAGTACTCCTCTTCACGAGAGACTCTGGCGGCATAGCTGGGACTTGGCGTCGCGCTGCCTCCAACACCCCTTCGTACGCGGTCTCTCCGACGGCACGCTGGACCCCGAGGCCTTCAAAGGCTACGTCGCCCAGGACGCTTTCTTCCTACGCTCCTTTCTCGGCGCCTACTGCCTGGCGGCGGCGAAGTGTACCGACGCCCCGGAGCACGTACGCACCTTGCTCAATCTCGCCGGTGGCGTCCTCGAGGAGCTCAAGCTCCACGCCAGATACGCGAATAGCCTGAGGATCGACCTCGAACAGGTCGCGCCGAGACGCGCGACCTCCGCCTACTCGAACTTTCTCAGGCACACCGCCTGGTCGGCCGAGCCGAGCGAGATCGTTGCCGCGATGACTCCTTGCTTGCGCCTCTATGCCTTCCTCGGACAGAGCCTTGCCCCCGCACAAGGAGACAACCCGTACCGCGACTGGATCGAGGTCTACTCGAGC
>JAHEKO010000241.1:4004-6150 GCA_024638355.1 Acidobacteriota bacterium | reverse complement strand
GCCTTCCTGAGCTTCCTGCCCTTCTACCGCGTCGAGGCCGACTGCATCGGCTTCGCTCTCGGCACCGAGGAGCGGCGCCGCTGGGTAGGCTCGGGCAAGAACCGGCGCATGCAGACCTACGAGGTCGACGTCGAGCGCAGCGTCGAAAAGAGCTTCGACCGCACCTACCCGGCGGTGAAGGTGGCCGAGTGGGGCATTCAGCGGGTCGACCTGGCGGGCGATCCGATCCGCTCGTTCGAGTCCGACGCGCTCGACCGCCAGGGGATGGTCTTCCCGCCCACCGGCTCCGAGACCGCGATTCGCGCCGGAGCGGTGGAGCAGTTCAAGCGGGAGGCGGATCCATCGCGCGGGCTCAAGCGCAAGCGCTTCCGCTTCCTGCAGTCGCTGCGCGAGCGGCTGAGCGTCGTCTACTACCCGCTGTGGGTGGTGCGCTACCGGTTTCGCGAGCGTTCCTACCAGGTGCTGGTCGATGGCGAGGACGGCTCGCTCGCCTACGGCAAGGCGGCGGGGAACGATCTCTACCGGGCGATGATGCTGGTGCTCACCGAGGCGATCGCGCTCTTCATCGCCACGACCGCGCTCCAGCTCGCCGGCGGCAACTTCTTCTCGCTCCTGGCCGCCGGCCTCGGCCTGGCGATCTTCCTGTGGGGCTGGAAGAAGTTCCGCTGGGGCGGCGTGGTCATCGAGGGCTCGGGCACCGAGCCGGCGCCGAGCTTCGTCGATACGGTCGGCGAGGCCGTACAGAAGCCCGGCTCGACCTTGATCGGCACGGGCTTCGATCTCCTGACGAGGCGCCGATGACCGCGCCGGCGGCCGGCTACGAGCTGGTGCCCCTCGACTGCCCGACCTGCGGCGCGGCGGTGGCCGCCCGCGGCGAGGACGTCGTCTACTACTGCACGGCCTGCCGCAACGGCTACTCCTTCGACCCCGAGGGCCGGTCGCTTTCGCCGGTCGAGGTGGCGTTCGTCACCGCGCCCAATGTCGCGGTCGACAGCTACCTGCCGTTCTGGACGCTCCGCGGGCGGGTGAAGCTGCACGAGCGCAAGGCCTCGGGTGCCAGCTTCTCGGGCCTGATGAGCTTCTTTCTGGGCGATGGCGACGCGCCGGGCCTCGGGCCCGGAGAGGGGACGTTCGTGGTGCCCGCCTTCCACTGCCGACTCGGCGCGCTCACCACGCTGACGCGCGCCTACACCCTGAGCTCCCTCGAGCTGGGCGAGCGCCTCGGCGAGCGGCTCCTGGGCGGCCGCTACGGCGTCGACGACGCGCGCAAGCTGGCCCACTACGCCCTCATCGCCAGCGAGGTCGGCAAGCCCGACACGCTCCGGCACCTGCGCTACGAGATCGCCTTCGGCGAGGCGCGGCTCCTGGGCGTGCCGTTCGTGCGCGACGGCGGCCGCCTGACCGACGCCGTGCTGCAAACGACGACGATCGACGAGCCGCGGTCCTAGCCTGCTAACTCGTCGCGGTGTGCCGCGCGATCCTCGCCGCCAGCTTCGCGTTCTCGAGCAGCAGCGCGACGTTGGCGGTCAGCGTCCGGCCGTCGCTCAGCTCGGAGATCCGCTGGAGCAGGAACGGGGTGACCTCGGCGCCGGTGATTCTCGCCGACGCCGCTTCGCCGAGCGCGGTGGCGATCCACGCCTCGACCTCCTCTCGCGGCAGGGCGTGATCCGCCGGCGGCGGCTGGACGACGAGGAGGCCTCCCGGACCGAAGGCGCGCTGGACTTCCAGCAGGCGGGCGGCCGCCTCGGTGGTCGCCACGCTGTGCGGCGTGCTCAGGCCGCTCTCGCGGCTGTAGAAGGCGGGGAAGTCGGGGGTGCCGTAGCCGACCACGGGGACGCCGAGGCTCTCGAGCAGCTCCAGCGTTCGCGGCAGGTCGAGAATCGCCTTGGCGCCGGCGCAGACCACCGCCACCGGCGCGCGCGCCAGCTCGTGGAGGTCGGCGGAGATGTCGAAGCTCGATTCGCCGCCGCGGTGGACGCCGCCCACCCCGCCGGTCGCCATCACACGGATTCCGGCGCGGGCGGCGAGGCGGATGGTCGCCGCGACGGTGGTCGCCCCGGTCTTGCCGCTGGCCACGACGGCGGCCAGGTCCCGGGGGCTGACCTTGGCGACCTCGTCGGCGGTCGCCATGGCCTCGATCTCGGAC
>JAHEKO010000241.1:0-3904 GCA_024638355.1 Acidobacteriota bacterium | reverse complement strand
GCTCGAGTCCGGGCTCCGCTCCGGCGAGCGCCGCGGCCTCGGCGCGATCGGGGAAGAGGACGTCGACCCGATCGAGAATGGGCGCGAGCCGCCGGGCTTTCTCGACCGACACCGGGTCCGCGAGAATCCGCGTACGGTCGGAGGCGAGGTCGGCGAGCGGCTTGAGCACGGCGGCCGGCAGGTTGGCGTCGACGATCCAGATCCGATGCCGCTGGAGCGACAGGGTGATCGGATCGAGCCAGCCGTGGTCGAGGTGGTCGAAGATGGCCATGTCGGCGAGCCCCATGGCCAGCTCGCCCTGCTCGTCCAGGACCGCGGTGTAGGAGGCGGTCGGCGCCGAGGTGACCCGGTCCACGCCGTCGAGGCGCAGGCCGACGGCGTTCAGCCCGTCGAGGATCTCCTCGGCCGCGGCATCGGCGCCGACCCGTGAAAAGAGCGTCACGGGGCAGCCGAGCCGGCCGAGCGCCTCGGCGATGTTGCGCGCGCTGCCGCCGGGCGCGGTCTCCGACCGCACCGGATTCGAAGTACCGGGCAAGAGGCGACCGAGCGGCTCGATCCTGCGATCGAGAGTGGCGCCGCCGATGCAAGCGATGCGCTGCATATCTTCCGAATCGGATTCTAAGGGTTCCGGCGCCCGGGGCGGACTTCGGTGGCCTCGCGACGGTCGGAGCGGTAAGCTCCGTCGGTGCCGACGCCCGCTCCGGTCCATCTGTGTCGCTACGCGTACATGCGGCTGGCGCGCGAGCTCGACGCGCGGTTCGAGAACCTCCTGCTGACCGGCCGCGTGTCGAAGTGGTACAGCGAGGTGGGGAACGAGGCGACCACCGTGATCGCCGGCCTGGCGCTCGAGCCGGGCGACTCGCTCTGCACGCTGCACCGGGATCTGGGCGCCATTCTGCCGGTCTATCTCGACCCCGCGCGAACCTTCCCGGAGCTCGGCTTCGGCGAGCCCGACGGCCGGCGTCCCGAGCCGGGGGAGCTGCTCTATCGACTCTCCTGCCAGCTTCTCGGCCGCGGCGAAGGGTTCTCGCAGGGGGTCGAGCGCTCGTTTCACTACGGCTATCTGGATCCCGAGGCGGGCATTCATCACGTCGGCATGATCAGCCACCTCGGCGCGATGATCCCGGTCGCCGCCGGCTGCGCTTTCGCCCACAAGCAGCGGGGCACCGGCCGCCTGGCGATCAACTTCATCGGCGAGGGGGGCACCTCGACCGGCGACTTCCACGAAGGGCTCAACATGGCGGCGGTCTGGAAGCTGCCGCTCATCCTGGTGGTCGAGAACAACCGCTACGCCTTCTCGACGCCCTGGCACCGGCAGTACGCCGCCGAGCGGTTGAGCGACCGGGCGGTCGGCTACGGCATGGCCGGCCGCACCGTCGACGGCAACGATCCCGACGCCGTGGCGACGGTGGTCGAGCAGGCCGTCGCGCGGGCTCGCTCCGGCCGCGGCCCGACCCTGATCGAGGCGATGCTGGGCCGCATGCGCGGCCACAGCGAAGGCGACGACTCGCTCAAGGTCGTGCCGGAAGAGGATCTGGAGCGCTACCGCGCCGAGGATCCGCTGGTGACCTACGTGCGACGGCTGGAAGAAGAGAAGGTACTCGCCCCCGGCGTGCGCGAGCGCGTCGAGCGCCGCTGCCGGAAGCTGGTGGAGGAGGCGCTGGGCCGGGCGCTCGAAGCCGAGCCGCCCGCGCCGAGCGTGGCGAGCCGGCCTGTCTTCGCGAGCTTGGACGAAGCTTCGGAGAAAGAGGAGAGCCCTTCCTCTTCGACGCCGGCGGATTCCGGGGATGGAGATGTCGCGAAGTCGACGTACGTCGCGGCCATTTCGCGCGCGCTCCGCGAGGAGCTCGAGTCGGACCCGAACGTCGTGCTGATGGGTCAGGACATCGGCGTCTTCGAGGGCGCCTTCCGCGTGACCCGCGGCTTTCACGCGCGCTGGCCGGAGCGGGTGCTGGACACGCCGATCGCCGAGAGCGGCACGCTCGGCATCGCCATCGGCGCTGCCCTCCTGGGCTATCGCCCGGTGATCGAGATGCAATTCGGCGACTTCGTCACCTGCGGCTTCAACCAGCTGGTGAACGTCGCCGCCAAGCTCTTCTACCGCTGGCAGGTGGCGTGCCCGATCGTGGTGCGGCTGCCCACCGGCGGCGGCGCCGGCGCGGGGCCGTTCCACTCCCAGAATCCCGAGGCCTGGTTCACCCACGTCCCCGGACTGAAGGTCGTCTGCCCGGCGACGGCGATCGATGCCATGGCGCTGCTCAAGGCGGCGATTCGCGACCCGAATCCGGTGATCTTCTGCGAGCACAAGTTCCTCTACCGGCGCATCAAGGAGGTCCTGCCGGAAACGGAGCAGCTCGGCCGCCTGGGAGAGGCGCGGATCGCCCGGCCCGGCAGCGACCTCACGCTGGTCGGCTACGGCGTGTCGACCTGGAGCTGTCTCGAAGCCGCGGAAGAGCTCGCCGAGAGCGGCATCTCGGCCGAAGTCGTCGATCTGCGCACCCTGGTACCGCTCGACGAAGAGACGGTGCTCGAGTCGGTGCGGCGCACCGGCCGGGCGCTCGTCGTCCACGAAGCGACCCGCACGTCGGGCTTCGGCGCCGAGATCGCCGCGCTCCTCGCCGACGGCGCCTTCTCCTGGCTCGACGCTCCGGTGCGCCGCGTTGCCCACCCCGATCGACCGTCGCCCTTCGACAAGGGGCTCGAGAAGAGCCTTCTGCCCGGGCGCGAGAAGATCGTCGAGGCCGCTCGCGATCTTCTCGGCTGGTAGGCGCGGCGGGTCGGGATAGGATCCGTGCCGTGGACGGGCCCGAAAGCGTCACCCTCGACGGCGTTCAGATCCACGTCGGCAAGCCGGTCAAGCAGACGCCGGCCTGGGTCGGCCAGCGCGAGGTGCTGCTGCAGCTCCTGGCCGCCTGGTCGCGGGTGGAGGAGGCGGATCTGCCGCTCAACCCGCGCCTGCTGGGCCGGCCCGGCGTCGGCAAGACGACCCTGGCGTGCGCCGCGGCGCGCGAGCTGGGGCTCGACATCTACATCCAGCAGGCGACCATGGACACTCGCCCCGAGGACCTGATCGTGTCGCCGGTGCTGGCGCCCGACGGGGGCATTCGCTACATGGCCTCACCGCTGGTGAGCGCGGCGATTCGCGGCGGGGTGCTGATCCTGGACGAAGGCAACCGGATGAGCGAGAAGTCGTGGGCATCGCTGGCTCCGCTCCTCGACCATCGGCGTTACGTCGAGAGCCTGGTCGCCGGTGTGCGCATCGAGGCCGATCCCGGGTTTCGCTTCGTCACCACGATGAACGACGACGCTTCGACCTACGAGATTCCGGAGTACATCCACTCGCGCTTGATGCCCCAGATCTACGTCGACTTCCCGGAAGAGGACGAAGAGCGCCTGATTCTCGAGACCCAGGTGCCCTTCGCCGAACAGGAGGTCATCGACTACGTCTTGTCGTTCTTGCGGGTGGCCCACCAGCGCGACCTCCGCTACACGGTGAGAGACGGCATCAACCTCGTGCGCTACGCCATGAAGGTTCTGCGCCGGCACGACGTCGCCGATCCCGCCCGTGCGGTTCGCCGCGCCCTGGAGGCGACGCTCGAAAAGGAAGAGCTCCAGGACTTCGAGATCGAGGTGTAGCTCCAGTGCTGCCGCCCGAAGCGGTCCCCGGGATCCGGCTGCTGCCGGTGGTACACGAGCGGTTGGAGATGACGGCGGTGGTGCGCGCCGCGCTCGAGGCGTGCGATCCGGGGGCGGTGGCCGTCGAGCTGCCGGTGGCGCTGCGCGACGCCGCGCTGCGCGCCATCGCGAGACTGCCGCGCATCTCGCTGCTGGCGACCCGCGAGCCGGGCGAGGAGGCGCTGGTCTGGGTGGCGGCGCCCGGCGATCCGTTCGTCGAGGCGCTGCG
>JAHEKO010000240.1 GCA_024638355.1 Acidobacteriota bacterium | reverse complement strand
CAGGCCTGGGCGGCGCACTCGGTGGCGATCTGGCGCGGCAGGCCGACCTTCACGCCGCCTTCGGCGAGCGACTCGATGATGATGTAGACGAACGCCGGACCGCTGGCCGCCAGACCGGTGAAGGCGTTCAAGTAGACCTCGTCGAGGACGAGGGCGCGGCCCATGCCGGCGAAGATCCCGCGGGTCGCCTCGACATGCTCGGGCTTCGCCCAGCGACCGCCGCAGACGGCGGTCATCCCCTTGCCGATGAGGCTCGGGGTGTTGGGCATCGCGCGGACGACCGGGGTGCCCTCCGGCATCGGCCCTTCGAGTATGGCGGTCGTGGCGCCGGCGGCGATCGACACCAGCACCTTGTCCGGCCCGAACTCGGGGGCGATCTCTGCAAGCACCTCGGCGACGCCCTGCGGCTTGACGCAGAGCAGCACCAGGTCGGCCGCCGCCGCGGCCTCGCGGTTGTCGGTGGTCGTCCGCACCCCTTCGGCGGCGGCCAAGCGGCCCAGCGGCTCTTCCTTGCGCCGCGTCGCGATGATGTCTTGCGGCTCGACGGTGCCGTCTTCGAGAAAGGCGTGCACCAGGGTGGTGCCCATCTTGCCGGCGCCGATCACGGCGACCCGCTCGATCGAGAAGCCGGACATCAATCCTCTCCTTCGTTCGTTGCCGAATCGAGCAGCGCCTTCGCCTCTTCGGCCCGGCTCTCCGGCACGCGAATCACTCCGCCGAAGCGGCGGCCATCGGGGACCATGGCGGTCGGCCCGAACGGGAAGAGGCCCGACGCCTCGTCGCCCTGAACGTCGAACGGGATCTCGGCGGCGGCCAGCACCGACTTGAGCACCGGCAGCAGAGCCGCATCGGAGGTGCGGCGGATGGCGACCATCGGCTCGGCGTCGTGGGAAGGCCGCTCCGGCACGAGCGGCACCTCGCAATCGACGCACTCGGTGATGCCCTCACGGTACTCGGCATCGCATTCGGGACAAAACATGTACGACCTCCTGCAGCGGAACCCGGCCGGAACAGCCGGTCAGCGGATTATCTCTCACGTCCACCGGTTCCGCTGCCGGAGGCTCACGGCAGGGCGACCCCCCGGTGCGCTCTGACCCGCGTGACTCGGCGACAAGCCCTCTGCAGAGACGTCGAGTCGCCGTCACGCCATCGCCATGGAGGGTGAGACCAGGGCCTCCACGCAAGCCATGAAGCTCTCTACGTCGAAGTTCTCGGGATCCATGATGGCCTGCACGGCGCAGCCCTCGACGAAGCTCACGCAGACCGCGGCCAGGCTCTCGGCGGTGACGCCGGGCGGCGCGCCCTCTTCGGCGAGCATCTCGTCGAGGAGCGGTCGGAAGACCTCGCGGTAGCCGGCGAGCGCGGTGCGCAGCGCCTCGCGTACCCCGGGGTGGCGCGTGCCCATGACCCAGTAGTCGAAGAAGAGCTCGACCTGAACCCGCTCGCGTCCGACGCTGTCGACGGCCTTGCGAAGCCGCGCCAGGAAGCGCTCGCGCGCGGTCGGCAGGCTGAGAACGGCCTCGTCGGTGCGCATGACGATCGTCCGCTCGAGCAGCCATTCGAGTAGCGCCACCAGCAGGGCGTCCTTGGTCTTGAAGTAGAAGAAGACCAGTCCACTCGACAGCCCCGCCTCCTGGGCGACCCGGCGAACGGTCAGTCCGTCCAGGCGGTCGCGCGCGGCGACCCGAAAGGCCGCTTGCAGGATCTGCTCGCGTCGAGCGCTCTCCGAAGCGCGGTATCTCGCCACGGCGGCATTCTACCGAGGAAGTCGGCTTGGCTCCGCTGCCCAGGAGAACCCGCGCGCCAAACCGCGTAATCCGATAGGGTCTCGCGGACGATGCTCCGCGTCGCCACTCTTCTTCTCGCCGTCCTCGCCGCCGCGCCGCTCGCCGCGGAGGCGCCTGAACGCCCCGAGTTCATGCGCGGCATGGTCGTCTCGTGTCCCCGCTACGGAGAGGTCTGGGGCTCGCCCGAGATGACCTCGAGCCTGCGCGAGCTGGCCGACCTCGGCGTCGAGTGGGTCGCCATCCACCCCTACGCCGGCGTGCGGCGCAACGGGCAGGTGCGCTACTGGCCGGCGGCCGAGACCGGCTACCTCGACCGCGCCGCGAAGATCGTGCATGCCCAGGGGATGAAGCTCTTCTGGAAACCGCACCTGGCCTACTGGGGCAGCTTCGAGTGGCGCGGCGCCATCGAGTTCGGCGACGAGCCGCGCGCATGGGACGAGTTCTTCGACCGCTACGAGGCCTTCATCGTCGACCAGGCGACGTTCGCTCAGCGAGCGGGAGTCGACCTCTTCGCGATCGGCGTCGAGCTCGAGCGCACCACCCGGCACGCCGACCGTTGGCAGCGCATCATCGACCGGGTGCGAGAGGTCTACGACGGGCTGATCACCTACGCCGCAAACTGGGACTCGGTCGATCAGGTGCCCTTCTGGGGGTCGCTCGACATGATCGGCGTGCACGCCTATTTCCCCCTCAGCGGCGCAGCCGACCCGAGCTGGGACGAGATCTGGCGTGGCTGGGACGGCCCGATCGCCGCCCTCGAAGCGCTCTCGCGACGCCATCAGGGCAAGCCGATCGTCTTCGCCGAGATCGGCTACAACCGGTCGAGCGCCGCCGCTCGCGAGCCGTGGGATCACGAGATGCAGGACACGCCTCAGAGCCGCGAGCTGCGCGAGCGCCTGATGCGAGTGGCGCTCACCAGGATCGAGACCGTGCCGAGCATCCGGGGCATGTTCTGGTGGAAGTGGATCCCCGGCGACTGGCGCTACGACCGCGACTTCTCGATGCGCAATCCGGAGGCCAAAGAGGCGCTGCGGACGACCTGGGGTGAAGCGGCCTCGGGATTGACCCCTCCCGGCTAGAAATGAGTATCCTGTCCACGACGGAGATGGCCGAAGCAGCCCAGGTGGTCGTCGAGCGCTTCATGCGCGGCCTCATCCGGCGCAACCCGGGCGAGACCGAGTTCCACCAATCGGTGCGCGGCGTCGCCGACAGCGTCACGCCACTCATCCTCGGCAACGACGTGTACCGGCGGATGCGGATCGCCGATCGGATCACCGAGCCCGATCGAATCATCATCTTCCGCGTCTCCTGGGAAGACGACAAAGGCAACGTGCGCGCCAACCGCGCCTGGCGGGTCCAGTTCAACAACTCGATCGGGCCCTACAAGGGCGGGCTGCGCTTCCACCCCGAGGTCAACCTCAGCGTTCTCAAGTTCCTCGCTTTCGAGCAGACTTTCAAGAACAGCCTCACCGGCCTGCCGCTGGGCGGCGCGAAGGGCGGCGCCAACTTCAATCCCAAGGGCAAGAGCGAGAGCGAGGTCATGCGGTTCTGCCACTCGCTGATGGTCGAGATGTATCGCCACATCGGCGACGACGTCGACGTGCCGGCCGGCGATGTCGGCGTCGGCCAGCGCGAGATCAGCTACATGTTCGGGCAGTACAAGCGACTCGCCAATCGCTTCGAGGGGGTGCTGACCGGCAAGGGCGTCAGCCACGGCGGCAGCCTGGTGCACACCGAGTCGAGCGGCTACGGCGTCGTCTACTTCACCCTGAACATGCTCGAGCGCACCGGGCAATCGCTCGACGGCAAGCGCTGCTCGGTATCGGGCTCCGGCAACGTCGCGCTCTACGCGATCGAGATGCTGACCCGCCTGGGCGGCAAGGCGGTCACCATCTCCGACAGCTCCGGCTTCATCTACGACCCCGACGGCATCGACACCGACAAGCTGGAATGGCTCAAAGACCTCAAGCAAGTCCGGCGAGGACGCATTGAGGAGTACGTCGAGCGCTTCGACGGCGCGGCCTTCCATCCGGACAAGCAGCCGTGGGGTGTGCCGGTCGATATCGCTCTTCCCTGCGCCACCCACAACGAGATCAGCGAAGAGAGCGCGCGCACGCTCATCCACAACGGCGTGGTGGCGGTGGCCGAGGGCTCCAACATGTCGTGTACGCCGAGGGCGGCGCGGCGGCTGGTCGACGCGCGAGTGCTCTACGCCCCGGGCAAGGCCGCCAACGCGGGCGGCGTCGTGGCCTCGGGATTCGAGCAGACCCAGAACGCCCAGCGCATGGCGTGGACGAAGGAGGAGGTCGACTCCCGGCTCCGCTCGGTGATGCGCACCATCCACCGCAAGTGCGTCGACTACGGCGAGCAGAGCGACGGCTACGTCAACTACGTGACCGGCGCCAACCTGGCGGCCTTCGTCAAGGTCGCCGACGCGATGGTCGCCTACGGCGCGGTGTGAGCTAGCCCTGACCTTCTCGGGCTAGTCCCAGTCCGGCTCCCAGGAGCCGTAGAGCGGATTGGGCAGGACGAAGTAGCGATCGCCGAACCCGTCGAAGGCGGCGCCGCCCCGATCCCGGGCGTCCTGGTCGAAACCCGGAAAATCGTGAATGTTGTCGCCCAGCCACATCACGATCTCGAGCGGACCCAGCCCCGTTCCCTCGCCCGAGCTGACCTCCCGCCAGCGTGAGTCCTTGCGCTTCTCGCCTTCGCGTCGGCAGCGCAGATGGTCGAACCGAATTCCCACGGCTTCGAGATTCTCGCGAGTCGCCGCGCAGACTTCCTCGGAACGGTTGGTCACGATCGCGACCCGCCCGCCCAGCCGGTGGACTCCGTCGATGAACTCCCGCGCTCCCGGCATCGCGGTCGCCTCCTTGGCCAGCGCCCACTCGAGCCAGCTCTCCGGGCTCCAGCGCGCGCCGACCGCCGCGCGTCGGATCGAGTACTCCAGGTTGCTGATCACCGTCTCATCGGCATCGAGAATGACCGCCCAGGTGCCCGCCTCGCGATCGCGCGCCGCCTCCTCCAGCCGCTCACCGGCCAGACGGTAGGTCTGCACGACGGCCGCTTCGTACTCGGCCGCATCGCGCACCCAGAGGATCTCGTATCCCGGAGACGGCTCGGCGCGTTGCGACTCCGGCGCGGCGACGGGTGCCGGCGTGCCCGCGCAGGCGAGCGACAGGGCCACGAGGGTGAGCGGAAGAAAGAGCCTGGTCAAGATCATTCGCGTGCCTTTCGAAAACGGCGCCTATCCGCCGGTTCGACGCAGATATTCGCGCAGTGCCGCGCGCCGGATGTTCTCACGCACGCCGGAGGAGAGCTTGGCCATGAACCTGAGATCGGAGGTGCGGAGCTTTTCGATCAGGCGCAGGGCGACGGGTGAGGGCGTCTTGGGGTTCTTGGCCGCGAGGCCGAGGATCTCCTGGTTCTTGCCCCAACGGCCGTCCTCGACGACGCGCTTGAGCAGGGGCGCGTTGGCGTGAGTCGACTTCACCAGCCGCACGACGTCCTTGCTCTCGATCCGGGGATTGGCGAGCAGCGCCTGAAGCACCTGCGGCGAGTTGTCCTTGAGCAGGATCTGGCGCTCCACCCGATCCGCCTTACGCGCCAACAGGGTGCGCTGCGGCGGGTTCATCGCCCGGATCCGGTGGATGGGCGAGGTGCCGCGCGTCTCGCCGGCGGGTGCCGAGGTGCCGCCGCCCTCGTCGCTCGCGGCCGCCGTCGCCGCTTCCGCGTGGCTCGCCGCGCCGAGCGCGAGCTCGAGCCTCTCGGCCTCCCGAGCGCCCCAGCCGCCGAGCAGCAGAGCGGTGGCGAAGCGTCCCGACGCTACGCTCGAGACGCCGCTGACCTCTGCCCGGCAGGCGAACTCGAACCCGTCGTCGGTCGTCGCCCGGACCCGGATCTCCTGCCGAAATCCGAGCCGCGAGCGGAGGTGGACAAGGAAGCCGCCCTCGCCCACCGCGCGCTCGAAGAACCTCCGCGCGCGCTCGCGGCTGCCGAGGCCGATCGTCAGAACGCCCGCCTCGGTGTCGAGCTCGGTTCTCATGTCGCAGGAAGCTAAAAAGGCCTCGGCTCGTGAGAACCGAGGCCTTCGGGTCTGTCTCGGTGGCGTGGGGTACCCCTCAGCGGGGCTCCTCCAGTGATAGCGCCACGGACGCCGTGGAGAGTCCCTAAGAGGACGCCACCTCCACTAAACCGCGTATATCAGATACCACTGGATCACCTCCCTTCTGGGCGAACCCCTAATCGGCAGGCCCCACCCCGCCCGGTTCCTCGAGCCGCCCAAGCTCTCGAAACCGCCGCGCGAACTCGCCCCGCGGGCGGGCGCGCGGATCGATGCTGGTCGGATGTTGAAGGATCACATGAAGCTTGTCAATCGACCCGGCCCGCTACACTCTCGCAACG
>JAHEKO010000239.1 GCA_024638355.1 Acidobacteriota bacterium | reverse complement strand
GGTCCGGGCGCTACTTGTGGGTGCGGGGGGCGAGGACCATGGTCATGCGGCGCGACTCGAGTCGCGTGCGGGTCTCGACCACGGCGATGTCGTCCATCTCTTTGGTCACCGAGTCGAGAATCTCGTCGCCGAGCTGCGGCCGTCGCAGCTGCTGGTAACGGAAGAAGATGGTGATCTTCACCTTGTTGCCCTTCTCGAGGAAGTTGCGCACCCGCTTGGTCTTGCGCTCCTGGTCATGAGTATCGATGTTGGGGCGATACTTGACCTCCTTGACCTCGATGACGTGCGTCTTCTTGCGCGCCTCGCGAGCCTGCTTCTCCTTCTCGTACTTGATCTTTCCCCAGTCCAGGATCTTGACCACGGGAGGATCCGCGGTGGGACCGACCTCCACAAGGTCCAGCCCGGCGGCCTCGGCGCGGCGCCGCGCGTCTTCGATCGGAACTATGCCCACCTGGCCGCCCTTCTCGTCGATGAGGCGAACCGGGCTCACTCGGATGCGGTCGTTCACCCGCGTCCGGTCGGTGGGCCGTACTGGCATGCGTCGTGATCTGGGTCTGGGGATGATCAGGCTCCTTTCAACAAGGTATCGACGGACTCGCCGCTCCGCTTCTCACGAATCGGCCCGGACGTGCTCATGCACGCCGCGAGCGCCACATGCGGCTTCGCCGCGCGCTTCGGATCAGGGCTCTCACGGAGTCGCTGGGGGACGCGTGGAGAGCGAGCTCCAACAATCGGCTGCCGAGGGCGTCACGTCGGTCACGGCTCGGTCGGCGAGCGGAAGCTCGGGAGCTGGGAGTAACTTCACCGGCTGGAGACTAGCACAACTGTCCGCAAGTCAAGGTATGGCCTGTGCTACTCTCCGTGGCCGCTCACCAAGGTCTACGGGAGACGAGGAGCCCCCGTCTTGCCGCTCTATCCGCTGACATTCGAACCCGTCTTCAAGCCGTACACCTGGGGCGGACGCAAGCTCGCCCGCGTGGTGGGGCGACGCACGCCTCCCGGCAAGATCGCCGAGAGCTGGGAGATCTCGGCCCACCCCAGCGGCCCGACGCCGGTACGCGACGGCGCGTTCGCCGGCCGCATGCTCGCCGACCTGCAGCGCGAGCTCGGCACCGCCCTGGTCGGCCGCAGAAACCGCGAGGCGCTCGCCCAGGAGCGCTTCCCCCTGCTGATCAAGCTGCTCGACGCCAACGAGTGGCTGTCGGTTCAGGTCCATCCGAGCGACGCGTATGCGCTCGAGCACGAGGGCGACCTGGGCAAGACCGAGATGTGGGTCGTCCTCGACGCCGACCCCGGCGCCGAGCTGATCTTCGGGTTCGCGCACGAGATCGACCGCGCGCAGCTGCGCCAAGCGATCCGCCAGCAGCGCCTCGAGCCCCTCCTCCATCGCCTGCCGGCGCGCGCCGGCGACGCCTTCTTCGTGCCCGCGGGTCTGGTCCACGCGCTCGGCCCCGGCCTGCTGCTGGTCGAGATCCAACAGAGTAGCGACGCCACCTACCGGCTCTTCGACTGGGGGCGCGATCCCGGCGGAGCTCGCCCGCGCCCCCTCCACGTCGCGCCGGCGCTCGAGGTCCTGGATCTCGGCGCGGTCCGTCCCGGGCCCGTCGAGCCGCGCCCACGCCGGTCGGGCGACGGCCGCGTCGTCGAGACTCTGGCCAGCTGCCCCCAGTTCGAGACCGAGCGCCTATCGCTGGCCGCGGCCGAGGCCTGCGCCGGCGTCTGCGACGGCGAGACGTTCGAGCTGTGGTGCGCCCTGACCGGCGGAATCGAGGTGCGGTGGAGCGGCGGCGCGGTGGCCGTCGGCGCGCTCGAATGGGTGCTCCTGCCGGCCGAGATCGGCTCGTTCGAGATGCACGCGACGAGCGATTCGACCCTGCTACGCGTCCTGACGCCCGACACCCCGGAACGGCCGCGCTAGTCGCGGCTTTTGAGGTAAGATCGAGGTCCACGGTCGCGCCAGGCCGAACGCCGGCGGCGCGACCTTTTCTTCAAGGCCCCACCCCCAACATCCTGAGACCGGGAGCACGAGGGCCCCAGGAGTATCTTCATCATGACGAAGCTATCGCTCATCGTTTCACCGGAGAGGTCCGCCGAGCTCAAGCAGGAGGCGGTGCGCCTGCCGTCGTGGGACCTGAACTTCCACCAGCTCTGGGATCTGGAGCTGCTCTTGAACGGGGCGTTCCGCCCCCTGACCGGCTTCCTCGGCCGAGCGGATTACCGGTCGGTCTGCGAGCAGATGCGCCTGACTACCGGCGAGCTCTGGCCGATTCCGATCATGCTCGACGTCTCGGAAGAGCTCGCTGGATCGCTCGACTCCGGCGACCGGATCGCGCTCCGCCATCCCGAGGGCATGGTTCTCGCCGTCTTGACCGTCTCCGAAGTGTGGCAGCCCGACCGTGACGCCGAGGCGCAGGCGGTGTTCGGCACCACCAGCGACGAGCACCCGGGGGTGTTCGAGCTGCGCCAGGGCGCGCCGTACTACGTCGGCGGCTCGATCGAGGGCGTCGAGCTCCCGCCTCACCACACCTATCAGCGCCTCCGCCACACGCCCGACGAGCTGCGCGAGGAGTTCGAGCGCCGCGGCTGGGACCGGGTGGTCGCCTTTCAGACCCGCAATCCGATGCATCGGGCCCACGTCGAGCTCGCCCGCCGCGCCTCGACCGAGAACGACGCGGCCTTGCTGATCCACCCGGTAGTGGGCCGCACGAGCCCGGGCGACATCGACTACTTCTCCCGCGTCCGCTGCTACCAGGCGGCGCTGGCGCACACTCCGGAGCACTCGACGATGCTCAGCCTGCTGCCGCTGGCGATGCGCATGGGCGGGCCGCGAGAGGCTCTCTGGCACGCCTTGATTCGCAAGAACTACGGCTGCACCCACTTCATCGTCGGCCGCGATCACGCCGGTCCGCGGCGTAAGAACGGCGACTCCTTCTATGGTCCCTACGACGCACAGGAGCTGCTCGCGCGGCACACGGAAGAGATCGGCATCCAGATCGTCCCCTTCAAGATGGTCTCCTACGTCGAAGATCGCGGCGAGTACCTCACCGAGGAGGAGATCCCCGAGGGCGCCAACGTCCTCAATATCTCGGGCACCGAGCTGCGACGCCGCCTGCGCGAGGGCGCCGACATTCCCGATTGGTTCTCCTATCCGGAGGTGATCGAGGCGCTGCGTCGCCGGCACCCGCCGCGCTCGCGCCAGGGCTACACCGTCTTCTTCACCGGGCTATCCGGGTCGGGCAAGTCGACCATCGCGCAAATCCTGATCGCCAAGCTGATGGAGATCGACGAGCGCCCGGTGACGCTGCTCGACGGCGACATCGTGCGCAAGAACCTGTCGAGCGAGCTCGGCTTCTCACGCGAGCACCGTGATCTCAACATCCAGCGGATCGGCTTCGTCGCCAGCGAGATCACCAAGAATCGCGGCGCCGCCGTGTGCGCGCCCATCGCCCCCTACGCCCAGACCCGCCGCCAGGTTCGCGAGCTGATCGAGGGAATGGGCGGCTTCGTCGAAGTCTGGGTCTCCACGCCGGTCGAGGTCTGCGAGCAGCGCGACCGCAAGGGGCTCTACGCCAAGGCGCGGGCCGGCATCATCAAGGGATTCACCGGCATCGACGATCCCTACGAAGCGCCCGAGAACGCCGAGGTCGTCATCGACACCGGCAAACTGACAGCCGAGCAGTGCGCGCACCAGATCATCAACTACCTCGAGCGCGCCGGCTTCATCAGCATCAACGCGGCATGAGCGAGCGAGCGCGACGCGAGGACCTCGAGCGCATCGAGAACGCCCTGACCGCGGGCGGCGAGATCCTCGACCGCTACACCCCCGGCGAGATCGAGTCGGTGAAGAAGGCCGGCGGCGACCCGGTGACCCAGGCCGACCTCGAGGTCGACGCCGCGCTCAAGAGGATTCTGCCTCGCGCCGGCGAGGGATGGCTGTCGGAGGAGACGCGCGACGACGCGACGCGTCTCGACCGCGACCGGGTGTGGATCGTCGATCCTCTCGACGGCACGCGCGAGTTCGTGCTCGGCCTGCCCGAGTTCTGCATCTCGATCGCCCTGGTCGAGAGCGGGCGGGCGGTCGCCGGCGGGATCTTCAATCCGGCGTCCGGCGAGCGCGTGGTCGGCTCGGCCGAGACCGGCGTCACCCTCAACGGCGAGCCGGTCCGACCGCGCTCTACGGCATCGATCGCCACGGCCACCGTGCTCGCCAGCCGCAGCGAGGTCGGTCGCGGCGAGTGGCGCCCGTTCGAAGAGTCGTTTCCTTTCAACGTCGTGCCGATGGGCTCGGTGGCCTACAAGTTCGGCCGCGTGGCCGCCGGGCTGGCCGACGCCACCTGGACACTGGTGCCCAAGCACGAGTGGGACGTGGCCGCCGGCATCGCCCTGGTGGCGGCCGCCGGCGGCGAGGTGCGCGCCATGCCGGGTGACGACCTGACGTTGAACCGCCCGCATCCGAAGCTCCGCGGGCTGGTGGCGCTCGGCCCGGGCGCGACCGGCATCTGGAGCGACGTCGAGGCGCGCTGGGTGCCGAACCCCGATCCGCGAGCGAAGTAGCCCGGGCGGGCGGGCCCACGCGATCCGCTAGGCGGTGGGCGAGGCCTCGCGCTCGCGCGGCGCGACGCCGACTCTCGCGAGATCCGCGTCGACCATCATGTAGACCAGCTCCATGAAGCTCACGCGGGGCTCCCAGCCCAGCTCCCGCCGCGCCTTGGAGGCGTCGCCGAGCAGCAGATCCACCTCCGCCGGCCGAAAGAAGCGCGGATCGACCCGCACCAGCACGTCGCCGTCGGCGCTCATGCCCTCTTCGTCGACCCCTTCGCCCCGCCAGGTGAGCGGCACGCCGGCGCGCTCGAAGGCGAGCTCGCAGAACTCGCGCACCGGATGCGTCTCGCCGCTCGCGATCACGTAGTCATCGGGCTTTTCGGCCTGGAGCATCATCCACATGGCTACGGTGTAGTCGCCGGCGAAGCCCCAGTCGCGCCGCGCGTTGAGGTTGCCGAGGCGGAGGCAGTCGAGCTCGCCGGCCAGGATTCTGGCCACCCCGCGGGTGATCTTGCGGGTCACGAAGTTCTCGCCGCGACGCGGCGACTCGTGATTGAACAGGATGCCGTTGACCGCGAACATCGCGTAGGCCTCGCGGTAGTTGCGGGTGACGTGGAAGGCGTAGGCCTTGGCCGCGGCGTACGGGCTGCGGGGGTAGAAGCGGGTGGTCTCGCTCTGCGGGCTGTCGACCACCTTGCCATAGAGCTCCGAGGACGATGCCTGGTAGAACGACGTGTCGAGTCCGTTCTCGCGGATACCCTCGAGCAGACGCACGGTGCCGATGCCGGTGATGTCGCCGGTGTACTCGGGGATGTCGAAGGAGACCTTCACATCCGACTGCGCTCCCAGGTTGTAGACCTCGTGCGGGCGGACGCTGCGCAGGATGTGGTTCAGCGAGGAGGCGTCGTTGAGATCGCCGAACACCACCTCGAAGTGCGGGTTGCCACCGCCGCCCTCCGCGAGATGATCGATCCTGGCGGTGTTCGCCGACGAGGCTCGGCGCACCATGCCCCACACCTGGTAGCCCTTCTCCAACAGGAGCTCGGCAAGGTAGGAGCCGTCCTGACCGGTCACCCCGGTGATCAGCGCTCGTCTTTTCTCTGGCGTCTCCGTCACGGGTCACCCCCGAAATCGAAAGTCCAGGCTATCGCATCCGGCGCCTCTCCGCTACAGCCATGCCCGGCGGGACAAGCCCGCGGCAGCCGGCCCCTGCTGCCCCGGGCGAAACCAACGGACCCACGACTCAGCGCCGCGGGGCCAGCACGATTCGCCGGGGATTGTCGATCACCCAGGCTCGGACCCGCTCCTCGGAGAAGCGCTTGCGGAGCTGCGCAGCGGCCTCGCCGAGCCGCGACCGTCGCCGGTCGGCGTTGTGCATGTCGGAGGCGACCACGGTGGCCACGCCGCTCTTGAGAAACTGCATCGCGCGGCGCCGTGAGCTCGACCCCCGCGACTCCAGCACGCTGTCGGCGTTGACCTGGGCGTGGCAGCCCTTTGCCACCGCCGCCGCCAGCCGCGCCGGATCGCGCTGAAAGACGCGGTAGCGCTCGACGTGGGCGAGCACGGGCGTGTAGCCGGCCTCGAGCACCTTGTCGAGCGCCGAGGTCATGATCTCGTACGAAAGGTAGGGGTTGAACTCGATGAGCAGGCTCCGGCCATCGTCGAGCGA
>JAHEKO010000238.1 GCA_024638355.1 Acidobacteriota bacterium | reverse complement strand
AGCAGTTCTATCAGGCGCTCAAGCTGCGCAAGATCGACACCGCCCTGGTTCGCATCCCCGGCGCCTCCCACGGCATCGCCCGCCGCCCGAGCCAGCTCATCGCCAAGGTCGCCCACGTGCTGGCGTGGTTCGAAAGGTACCGGAGCGAGCGCGGGAACGGCAGCCCGGAGCCGGCGGGCGCCTAGACCTACAGGATCGACTTTCCCAGCCCCGAGAGCACCAGCTCGATGGCCAGCTGCGCCGTCCGATTCCTCTCGTCGAGGATCGGGTTGATCTCGACGACGTCGATCGAGCCGACGCGGACGCCATCGGCGATGGTCTCCATCAGGAGGTGGGCCTCGCGGTAGCTGAGGCCCCCGGGCACCGGGGTACCGACGCCCGGCGCCTCGCGCGGGTCGAGGCTGTCCATGTCGAGGCTGACGTGGACGCGCGGCAGGTGCGCGAGCTTGGCCACGGCCTCCTCGGCGACGGCGCCGATGCCGCGACGATCGATCTCGCGCATGGTGTAGACGGCGATGCCGCTCTCTCGAAGGCCCTCGCGCTCGAGGGGATCGAGATCCCGCACACCGATCACGACGACGTCCTCGTCGGCCACCTTGCGGCCTGGTCGGATCAGCTCGGTCAGCTCCGGGGCGCCGCGGCCGGTGAGCGCCGCCAGCGGCATGCCGTGGAGATTGCCGCTCGGCGACGTCTCCGGCGTATTGAAGTCGCCGTGCGCATCGATCCAGATGACGCCGGTGCGGTCGCCGCCGGTCGCCGCCGCGGTCACGGTGCCGAGCGCGATCGAGTGGTCGCCGCCCAGGAAGAGCGGCACGTCGCCCTCGTCGACGGCACGGGCGCCCGCGGCGTAGACCCGCTCGCAGGCTTCGACCACCGCCGGCATGAAGGCGAGGCCTCCCTCCTGCGGCAGCGTGTCGCGTACGCGAATCTCGACGTTCCCGCAGTCACGGATCGAGCAGCCGAGGCGCTCGAGGCGCCGGTCGAGGCCGGCGTAGCGAATCGCCGACGGACCCATATCGACCCCGCGACGCGACTGGCCCAGATCGAGCGGAACTCCTATGATGCAGATCGATCGCATGGGGGGAATCTTAGCCCGCGACCTCGATCAGGTATGATGTTACGCACAATGTGACCTCCGGGAGGAGATGATGAAGGAAGATCTGTTGGAGCTAGGTGGCGAAGCGCGCATTTCGGTTGAGGGAAACGAGCGAAGCGGCCCGATGGGCGGCGGCGGCCCCGGCAGCCGCGAACTCGCCGAGGACGACGAGGAGAAGGGTAAGGACCGCTCCGGCCCGATGGGCGGCGGCGGCCCCGGCAGCCGCGAACTCGCCGAGGACGACGAGGAGAAGGGTAAGGACCGCTCAGGCCCGATGGGCGGCGGCGGTCCTCGTGATCGCGGCGGCCCGATGGGCGGCGGCGGCGGCACCTAGGCGGACCGTCTCACCCGCTCCGGCGGCGGTCAGGAAGGGCGATCAGGCGGCTGCGGCCAGCAGCCGCCTGGCCTCGTCGACCCACTCGCGCTTCATGTCTCCTGCTCCCCATAGCTCGACGAACCGCTCTAGATAGCGGCGGGCTTCGGCGTGCTGGCCCAGCTCGCTGTGGGCCTTGCCGAGCAGGAAGAGGGCGCGGCCGTAGGCGAGGGGCGAGTCGAGGTGCTCGGAAGCTCGGCTCACCAGCCTGGAGAGGCTGCCCACGGCGGCGCCGGCGGCGCCCGCCTCCAGCTGCGCCCGTCCCAGCTCGTACCAGACGGTCGCGTGGGCCGGTAGAGCGTAGGTATGCCAGGAGACGCCGCGCGGCGGCAGCATCGACTCGGCCTCGACGAGACCGGCAAGCTCGGCCTCCGAATCGCCACGCATGCCGGAGAGCAGCGCGCGGAGGATGACGATCTGACGCTCCTCCGGCCGGGTCGGGTAGCGCGCGTTGCGGCGCTCGAGCTCGCCCGCGAGGGCGTCGGCCCGGGCGCTCCTGTCGAGCGCTTCCTCGGACAGCGCCGCGAGGTAGGTGGCTCTCCGCTCCGGCCAGCTTCGATCGCCTTCGAGCCGGCCCGACGTCGCCTCTTCCAGCGCGCGCTCGGGCTCGCCGAGAACCAGGTGGATCTCCGCCGCCAGGTTGTGGGCCGCGGCCAGATCGGCTCCCGGCGCGGTCGAAGCCCGAGCTTCTTCCAGCAGGTCGAGCGCATCGCGCGCCCGGCCCTGGAAGAGCCGATTGATGGCCTGGAACCGGAGGCCGCGAGACTTGAGCACCGCGTCGTCGCCGGCGGCCAGCTCGGCGGCATGGCGCTCGGCGGCAGCGAAGTCCCCCTTCGCCACGGCGAGCTGCCACCGCGCCCACGGCGTCTGTAGATCGTCGCGATGAAGCGCTTCGGAGCGGTCGAGGGCGGCGGCGGCCTCCAGCGGCCGGTCCCAAAGAGTCAAGTACCAGCCGAGGGCCCAGTGCCCCTGCCAGTTCTCCGGGTAGCGCTCGGTAAAGCGCTCGAGCAGCTCGAACCCCTCCTGCCATCGATCCTGCGAGGCGTGCGCCAAAGCGAGCGGGAAGTGGTGGTAGAGGTACGAATCGCCCATCCGGCGCGCCGTCTCGTACTGCACCATCGCCTCGTCGAAGCGCTCCAGGCTCAGCAGGTGCATGCCGAGCAGGTTGCGGGTCGAGCTGCTGTTGGGATCGGCTTCCACCGCGCGCTCGTAGGCTTCGATCGCCTCGCCGTAGGTCTCCCACGCGCCCCCGTAGTACTGAGCCTCGACGTAATGCCGGTAGCGGGGCGGCAGTCGATCGGCCCCTTCCAGAGCCCGCTCGGTGTAGCCGCGCGCCCGATCGCGGTAGCCGAGATTGGCGCTCGCCGTGGCCAGGCGAACCAGCGCCATCGAGAAGCCGGGATCGGCCTCGACCGCGCCCTCGAAGAGCGGGATCGCCTCGCGATCCCTGCCCTCCACGTGAAGCTGCAGCCCCTTCGAGTAGAGCCGGAGGGCCTCGACCGAAGAGGTGAGAACCTGCTCGACCGGACGGTCGGCCGGCGCGGCAGCCGCCGTCACGCTGATGCTCCGGCGCAGGTCGCTGCTCAGCCGGTCGATCATGTCGAAAAGGCGCGATTCGCCCCGATCGCTGACCGTCGAGCTGTCGAGAATCTCTCCGCTGGCTGCATCCTGCAGCCGGGCGCTGATCCGGAGCTCGTCGCCGACGCGGGCGAAGCTTCCCACCAGCACATGTTTCACGCCGGCGCGTCGCGCCACCTCGGCGACGGTCTCCGCGCCCAGCGACTCGGCCTCGAGAGCTCCCAGATCGTCCAGAATGGAGTAGAGCCTCTCGGTTCCGACCAGCCGTAGCTCGGGCACCTGCGAGAGGTCGGTCACCAGCATCTCGGTGAGCCCGCCGCTCAGCCAGTCGAGCTCGGCGTCGCCCGTCAGGTTGCGGAAGTAGAGGACCGCCAGGGAATCGGCGCTCGCGGCGATCGGCGGTACCGGCCCGCCGCGCGGCGGCAGCACCAACCAGACCAGTGCCGCGATCAGGATCGCGGCCGCCACGAGCCCGGCGAAGAGCGGCCAACGAGGCCGGGCGACCGAGTCTTCGGCCGCGGCGACTGAGCTGGCATCGACCACGCTGACCGGGCCGGTCAAGAACTCGTCGCGCAGTGCGGCCAGCTGATTGCGCAGATCCTTGGCCGACTGGACGCGCTCCTCGGGGTCCTTCTCCAGACAGCTTTGAAGAATCCGCCCGAGGTGTCGGGGCAGATCGTCGCGCAGCTCGGTCAGCTTGGGGGGCTCGTCGTGCAGGATCGCGGCGGCCTTCTCGATGCTCGACTTGCCCTGGAACGCGGGGCGGCCGCTCAACATCTCGAACATCGTCAGACCGAGCGAGAAGATGTCCGAGCGCGCGTCGACCGCCGCTCCCTGGAGCTGCTCGGGGGACATGTACGGGACCGTACCGACCAGGGTGCCGTGCTGCGTCGCGGTCATCGTCGGCGCGTCCGGGTCCTCGGCGATGAGGGGATCCTCCTCGACCTTGGCCAGGCCGAAGTCGAGGATCTTCACCCGCCCCTCCCGGGTCAGCATGACATTCGCGGGCTTCAGGTCGCGATGGATGATGCCGTTCTGGTGAGCCGCGGCGAGGGCGTCGGCCATCTGCTCGGCGAGCTTGAGGAACCTCTTTAATTCGAAGCCTCCGGAGGGCACCGCCGACTCGAGGCTGCGTCCCTCGACCAGCTCCATGGTGATGAAGTGGATACCGTCGATCTCCTCGATCGAGTAGACGGTGACGATGTTCGGATGGTTGAGACGCGCGACCGATTCCGCCTCGCGCTTGAAGCGGGCGAGGCGGTCCCGGTCCTCCGCGAACTCGGAAGGCAGCACCTTGAGCGCGATCTGACGCTTGAGCTTGAGATCCTCGGCGAGAAACACCTCCGCCATGCCGCCCTGGCCGAGCTGGCGAACGATGCGGTAGTGCCCGAGGCGAGTGCCGATCAGTTCCTCACGCGGGCGGTTGGCGCTCACCGCCCTAGGATACCTCCGACCGCGCCCCGTACTACGGTAGGTGCGGCGATGAGCTCCAGCGGCGGTCACTACATCCACGGATCGGACCCGGCCGAACAGGGTCGGCTCTCGCTCCTCAACGAGCTCCTCAACCAGGGCTCTCTCGGCGCGCTGCGACTCGCGCGTGGGGAGCGGGTGCTCGACGTCGGCAGCGGGCTCGGCCAGCTCTCGCGGGCGATGGCCCGCACGGTCGGAGCCGGCGGAGTGATCGGAGTGGAGCGCGCCCTGCGCCCGGGCTCGCTCCACGTCGAGCGCCGATTCGTCGCTCTGACCCTCGCGGTCTGGGATCCGACCGACAGGAGTCTGACGATCGCCAACGCCGGTTGTCCCTATCCCTATCGAGTGCGCGCCGGCACGCCGCGCCCGGTCGCCATCGGAGGCATGCCGGCGGGCGGCCTGGCGAACTCGCGCTACGACATCGCGACGCTCACGCTCGAGCCCGGCGACCTCGTCCTGTTCTGCTCGGACGGGGTCGAGGAGTGCGAAAACCAGCGGGGTGAGACCCTGGCGGAGCGGCGGCTACCCGAGTTCCTGGCCGCGATCGAGGCGCTCCCCGCGCAGCGGATCGCCGACGACCTCATCGCGCTGACGGTCGAGCACACCGGGTACGAGAGCGCGTTCACCGACGACCGCCCGGTGCTGGCGATCCGCGGCCTCTAGTGAACCGACGGAGCCGCCTCGGTGCGCAGCACCTGCACCTGACGGATGCGTGAGGTCATCACCCGGTTGCCGAATTCGAGGCAGAGCCCGGGCGCGGCGATGATGTCCTGCTTGATCGCGCTGCCACCCCACGTGCAACCGTTGACGCCCACCGAGTGCGGCGACAGCTCCTGCCGATCGAACCACCCTCCCGAGACGGCGAACAGCTCGTCGTCGAGCATGCGCAGGGTATAGACCGAGTTGCGGGTGCGGATCACGATCCAATCTCCCCAGCACAGGTCGCACTTGCGGATCTGCTCCACGCGGCTCGCTTCGAGGGTAATCGTCTCCAGGGTCGGGGCGGCCACCATCTTTGCTCTCTTCTTCGCGGCTATCGTATTCATCCTAGGCCGCGCCCGACGCGGAGTCAAACCGCGCGGCTCCTCAGTCCTCGGGCTCGGGCGGTTCGGCGGCGGCCGTTTCGCCCCTGCCGGCGGCGAGCCGCAAAATCTCCTCTTGCGCGTAGCGCCGGCCCTCCCCGATTCCTTCGCATGCGCGAGCGGTCTCGCTCCAGGCCTCCGGGCTGGTCAGGTTCTCCTTCCAGAACGGAAAGGTCCGGCACTGCCCGGGTCGCGCCGGGTAGATCGTGCAACCGTCGTCCCAGAAAACGCAGGCGCCGTCCGAACGATCGGTAAGGGCCTGCCGCCGTTCCACCGCCCTCAGGTATCGCCGGCCGAGCTCGTCGAGCGTCAGGCCCAGGTGATCGGCGATCCGCTGAGCCTCGCGCCGCGTGACCCACACGTAGCCTTCGATCGTGCAGCAGTGGCCGCACTGGGTGCAGGCGAAGCGCACGCCGTCGCGATACCAATCGGCGCTCATTCGGCCGTCTCGTCGACGAGCGCCGCGATGTCCGGCCAGAGCGGCGCCTCGAAAGAGAGAGGCTCACCGCTGCCGGGATGGGCGAGCCTCAGCCGCCAGGCGTGCAACGCCTGACGCTCCAGGCCGAGCCGCGTCCGATCGGCCGGGTCCAGGCCACCCGCGAGTGATCGCAGG
>JAHEKO010000237.1 GCA_024638355.1 Acidobacteriota bacterium | reverse complement strand
ACCGCGGCGAACAGCGACTCGAACACCTCGACCATCAGGTCGTCGGCGGCTTCATCGTCGTTGCCGTACTTCGGCGCGCGGTGCAACAGCCTTTGGCGCAGCGGCTCGTTGCCGCGGAAGTCGATGTCGAGGGCGGCGACCATCTCGCCCAGCGTCAGCTCGCGGAGCTCGTAGACGTAACGGCGAATCGCCGCCAGGCTGTCGGTGATGGTGCCGATACCGACCATCTGGATGAAGGTGTTGTTGTAGCGCGCGCCGCCGGCGTTGTAGTCCTTGCCGTTGGCGATGCAGTCGTCGATCAAGACCGAGAGAAAGGGCGCCGGCATGCGCCGGGCGTAGATGCGCTCGATGATCTGGTTGCCCTCGATCTTCACGTCGAGGAAGTGTCGGAGCTGCCGCTCGAACGCCGAATAGAGATGCGAGAGGGTACCCAGATCGGCCGCGCGCCCGGTCGCCGGTCCGAGTCGCCGGCCGCTGGTCGGGTCGATGCCGTCGTGGAGCGCCAGCTCGAGAATCTTGGGCAGGTTGAAGTAGCCGGTCAGGATGTAGGCCTCCTTGCCGAAGGCCCCCACTTCGACGCAACCGCTGCAGCCGCCGGCTCGCGCGTCTTCCAGCGTCTTGCCCTGCCGCACCTGCTCCTCGACGACGCTGTCGGCATTGAAGAGAGACGGAAACCCGAACCCCTTGCGGATCACCTTCAGCGCGTGCTCGAGCAGGGCGTCGGGCGTCTTGCGCGACACCTGGAGGTTGGAGCTCGGCTGCAGAAGGTGCATGTCGTCGATGATCTCCAGCAGCAGATGCGAGACCTCGTTCGAGCCGTCCGAGCCGTCGGCCAGGAGGCCGCCGAGATTGATGTTGGCGAAGTCGGTGTAGGTGCCGCTCTCGGCCGCCGTCACTCCGACCTTGGGCGGCGCCGGGTGGTTGTTGAACTTGACGAAGAAGGCCTCGAGCAGCTCGCGCGCCGACTCGCGGCTGAGAGTGCCCTCCTCGAGCCCCCGCCGGTAGAAGGGCAGGAGGTGCTGGTCCAGATGCCCCGGGTTGAAGGCGTCCCAACCGTTGAGCTCCATGATCACGCCGAGGTGGCAGAACCAGTAGTACTGCAGAGCCTCGTGGAAGTCGCGCGGTGCGCGGGCCGGAACCCGGCTGCAGACGTCGGCGATCTTCTCGAGCTCGGCGCGGCGCGCCGGATCGGTCTCCGCGGACGCCAGCACGGTCGCGTACTGCGAATGCCGGACGGCGAACACCACCAGAGCGTCGCAGGCGATCTCCATCCCCGCCAGGGCCTCCTGCCTGTCCAGCGCCTCGGGATCGCCGAGAAAGTCGAGTCGCGCCCGCGACGCCTCGATGTCGGCCTTGAAGTCGACCATCCCCTTGACGTAGATCTTGTCGTCGAGCACCGTGTGCCCCGGGGCGCGCTGCTCCATGAATTCGGTGAAGATGCCGGCAGCGTAGGCGGCGTGCCAGCGATCGGGGAGCGCCGCGAAGATCCGGTCGCGCAGGCTGCGCCCACGCCAGAACGGAACGATCTTCTCCGCGTAGACCTCGAGCGTGCGCGGGTCGACGCGGTAGCTGGTCTTCGGCCGGGTATCCAGGATCGTCAGATCCTCGACGCTGTGGCAGGTCAGCTCCGGATAGGTGGGAACGGCCTTGGGCCGCGGCCCGCGCTCCCCCACGATGAGCTCGCCCTCGCCGAGGTAGATCGTCTGATGCTCGCAAAGGTGGTGAAACGCCAGGGCGCGCATGAGGGGCGGCGAGTGCCGGCCCAGGTTCGACTGGTAGAAGTCGGTCGTCAGCTCCGCCCGCTCGGACGAGATGGAAGGCTCGGTCGTGAGCGATAGCTCGCGGAGCCGCCTCGTGCGCTCGTTCATCGTCACCCTCCAATCTTTGGGGTCAAGCCCACCGCCTCGAAGCGAGCGGCAGTCCGGAGCATCTCGTCCGCCTCCGGCGCGAGCGTCTCCCGCCGCTCCGCGGGCCGCCCGAGACGCGCGAGCTTGCGCTCGCCGTTGCGGTGGTAGGGCAGCAGGCAGATGCGCTCGACGCTCGGCAGGCCGGCAGCCAGATGCGCGATGGCGTTCATGTTCTCGCGATCGTCGTTGATCCCGGGGATCACCGGCACCCGCAGCCAGACCCGTCGCTCCGCCTCGATCAACGCCCCGAGGTTCGCGAGGATCGTCTCGTTGCCGGCGCCGGTGTGCTCGCGGTGGCGCCGCTCGTCGACGAACTTGACGTCGAAGAGGAAGAGGTCGGTCAGCTCCGCGACCGCCAGCAGCTGGTCACGCGGCGCCAGCCCGCAGGTATCGACCGCCGTGTGCAGCCCCGCCCGGCGGCAGCCTTCGAGCGCTTCGCGCAGGAACTCGCCCTGGTGCATGGGCTCGCCCCCCGAGAAGGTCACGCCACCGCCCGATTGCTCGAAGAAGACGCGGTCGGCGAGGATCTCGTCGACCAGCGCTGCGGCGTCGACCTCCCGACCGGCGATCCGCCGCGCTCCGCTCGGGCAGACCTCGACGCAGGCGCCGCAGACGGTGCACCGCGCGACCTCTTCCGCCCCCCGGCCGCCGCCCGGCACGGGAATGGCCGACGGGCAGGTCGCCACGCAGACTCCGCAGCGAATGCAGCGGTCTTCGAGCACCATCACCTCGGGGCTGGGCGCGCGGCTCTCGGGGTTGTGGCACCACGAGCACGACAGCGCGCAGCCCTTCAGGAAGACGGTCGTGCGGATCCCCGGCCCGTCGTAGAGGCTGAAGCGCTGAACGTTGAAGACGAGACCGCGTCGCACGGATTCACTCGGAGGTCGGTCAAGGGGCACACACCTCCCCTGCCGGAAGAACCGCTGACGCCAGCCTAGGGGCGCTTTCGACTCGCGAAAACGCCCGACGGGGTGGGGAGTCAGGCGATCTTGACGACCGTTCTTCCCGTCACCGTGCCGTCGAGATACCGCTGGAAGGAGTCCGGCAAGGCATCGAACTCGATGATCTCGCCGCCGATCCGATCGAGGTGCCGGGGTTTGAGATCGCTCGCGATGCGCGCCCACACCGCTAGACGCAGATCGCGCGGAGTATCGGTCGAGTTGATGCCGAGCAGACAGACGCCCCGCAGGATGAACGGAATGACGGTGGTCTCGAGCGATGGACTGGATGCCAGCCCTATGCTCGCGATATTGCCGCCGTAGCGCGTGGTGCGCGTCAGCCAGGCCAGGTAGTCGCCGCCGAGACTGTCGATGGCGCCGGCCCACTCGGCCCGCTCCAACGGCCGGCTGCCGAGATCCGTCTGTTCGCGCAGGAGGATCCGCGAAGCGCCGATGTCGCGCAGATAGGCCTCTTCGCTCGCCTTGCCGGTCAGCGCGGCGACCTCGTAGCCCCGGCCCGCCAGCATGTCGATCGCGAGGCTGCCCACGCCGCCGGTCGCGCCGGTCACGACCACGGGACCGTTCTCCGGAGACTGACCGTTCTGCTCCATGCGGTGAATGGCCAGAGCGGCGGTGAAGCCGGCCGTGCCGATCTGCATCGCCTCGAGCTCGGACATGCCTTCCGGGATCGGCATCAGGCTGCGACTCGCCAGGCGCGCGAACTCGGAGTAGCCGCCGTCCACGGTCTCGCTGAGTCCGCAGCCGTTGACCAGCACACGCGTGCCCGGCGAGAAGCTGTCGTCGTCGGAGCTGACGACCTCACCGGCCAGATCGATGCCGCCGTTCAACGGGTAGCGGCGCAGGATCGCGCCGGCTCCGGTGGCGGCGAGCGCGTCCTTGTAGTTGATCGTCGAGTAGCCGACCTTGACGATGACGTCGCCCTCGGTCAGATCGTCGATTGCCAGGCGCTCGAAGCCGGCGACGATCTCGCCGTTCTCTTTGTGGATGCGGTAGGCGCGGAAGTCTTCCACTGTTGGCTCCAGATCGGATCGCCGCTACCGTCGCGGCGGGCTATCAGGATCTCACAGCGCCGCGCCTCGGTGGTAGGTGCAAGCCGTCTACCGTCGGCGGCTGCTGCGGCATCGCCCGAAGCCTCCGCTAGCGCAGACCGAGCTCCGCCGCGATCCAGCGCTGCCAGAGCGCGCACGCCTCGGCGCGAAGCCCCGAGCCGACGGCGATCTCGTCGCCCAGCTCCAGGTAGTCGCTCTGTCCGGCGCCGAACGAGGGCCATCGCGGCAGTCCCTCGCCATTCGGGTCGCCGGTCGCCGCGAACCGCACCCAATAGGCGCTGACGGCGTCGGCGAGCTCGCGATCCACGGTGTCGCGCGGGATCCAGCTTTCGGCGGCGAGATTGTCGAAGACGTAGGCGACCTCGGCGCCGTGGAAGGCCCCCAGGCGCTCGCCTTCCTCTCCCGGCGGCCGGCGAGAGAAATGGTAGAGCCAGGCGTCGCTCGAGACCGCCGCCATGCTGCGGGCGACGAAGTCCGCTGGGCAGGTGAACCAGCGATCGGTCTGCCAGCGCCGCACGGTCGCGTCGACCTGGTCCGGGCTGGAGACCGGGTAGATGCGCGCGGCCCGCTCGGCAAGCGGCCCCCAGCTGCTGTTGAGCCAGCCCTTCAGGCCGGACTCGGTCAGCTCCTCGCGAAAGCGACCGATGGAGTTCCACTCGTCGGCATTCGAGCCGATCAGGAGCGGCACGTCCATCTGCTCGCCGGCGGCGAACACGCGCCCGGGCAGATCGGGCACGGCCCAGCCGTCGGCAACCGGAGCGCAGTCGAGCTCCTCGTTGAGGTGGGCTGGCGCGGCCTCCAGGAGCCTCTCCACCGGAATCGAGCGCAGCTCGTCGAGCGGCGACTCCGCGTATTGGATGCCGAGCAGTTCCTGCAGCCTCACGCCCCGTATCTCCTGTCCGGTCAGGGTGCGCCGGTCCGCGGCCGGCGCTCCGCTCTGGGCGATCGCGCGGTGGAAGAGGCCTTCGGCCAGGGGCGACGTCATCAGATAGAGCACGTCCGCGCCACCGCTCGACGAGCCGAAGATCGTCACTCGCTGCGGATCGCCACCGAAGGCGTCGATGTTGCGACGCACCCACTCGAGCGCCGCGATCTGATCGAGCAGGCCGTAGTTGCCCGAGGAGCGATGCTCCGACTCCGCGGTGAGCGCCGGATGGGCGAGAAAGCCGAGGAGACCGAGGCGGTAGTTGAAGGTGACCACCACGACGCCGCGAGCGGCCAGGCGCGCGCCGTCGAGCGGGACCGCGTCGGCGCCGCCGAAGGTGTTGGAGCCGGCGTGAAGCCAGACCATCACCGGTTGGAGCTCGGTTCCGCCCAGGTTGGACGTCCAGACATTGAGGTAGAGGCAGTCCTCGCTGGTCGGCGGCAGGTCGGGCACCAGCGCCGGATCGGCGCCCAGGTCGCGAGCGATGTCGCGCGCGTAGCGAACGCCCGAATCGTCCTGCGGGCAACGCGGTCCGAACTCGAGCGCCGGTTGGACCCCGGAGCGCGGCTCGATCGGCGCCGGCGGCCGCCAGCGCAGCTCGCCGACGGGCGGCGCGGCGAATGGCAGGCCCTTGAAGAAGAGCACGCTCTGCTCGGCGTCCGCCCACGCGCCTGCGACGGTCTCGCCCTCGACACTCGCCTCGACTCCGGGCGCTTCGGGCTGGGGGCGCGAGCAGCCGTTCGCCCCGACGCCGATCAGCACCGCGGCCCCCAGCGCGCAAAGTCGTCTCGTCTCGGGTTTCAGCGTCTCTTCCCTGCCGCCTGGCCTCCGGCCCCGGGTATATTAGCCCGTCGCATCGACCAGCCCCGCCCCCTGGGACCGCCCGCCTTTCACGGTCTTTCCCGCCCGAGCCCCAGCCCCTCGACCCACAAGCCGGCGTCCGCAGGACACGGCACAACGGACCTGTACAGCCGGCGTCCGCAGGACACGGCGCAAGCCTCCTGCACAGCCGGCGTCCGCAGGACACGGCGCAACGCTCCCGCACAGCCGGCGTCCGCAGGACACGGCGCAACGCTCCCGTACAGCCGGCGTCCGCAGGACACGGCGCAACCCTCCCGCACAGCCGGCGTCCGCAGGACACGGCGCAACGCTCCCGTACAGCCGGCGTCCGCAGGACACGGCGCAACCCTCCTGCACGAGACTAGCGCGCGGCTAGCGTGCGTCAGATCGTCGTACCGCAGCGGTGAGGCGACGAGGCGTACGTCCGTACGCCGCAGGAGCCGAGTCGCGAGGACACGGCGAGATGACGTGCGCTAGCCGCGCGCTAGCTTCCCCAGTTGAGCTGGAAGCGTATCTGCACCCGCCGCGGAAAGACCCAATCGCTGGGCACCAGCACGCCGCGTCGGT
>JAHEKO010000236.1:2694-6265 GCA_024638355.1 Acidobacteriota bacterium | reverse complement strand
GTGCTGCCGTACCCGGCGTCGGCGGACTGCGAGCCGGTCAGGATGAGGTCGAACGACTCCTGGCGCGCCACCGCGGCGAGCGCCCGCGCGGTGGCCCAGCAATCGCCACCCTCGAAGGCAGGGTCCGCGAGATGCACGGCCCGCTGCGCCCCGACCGCCAGCGCTTTGCGCAGCGATTCGCGGGCGCGCTCCGGGCCGACGCTGATGGCGACCACCTCGCCGTCGCTCTGCTCGGCTATCGAGATCGCTTCCTCGATCGCGTACTCGTCGCCTTCGTTGATGCCGAACGGCATCTCCTCTTCGTCGATCCAGCGCCCGTTCGCCGACGGCTGCAAGCGCGCTTCGGTGTCGGGCACCTGTTTTACGCACACTCCGATCTTCATTTCGAGATACCCTCCCAGCGGACTCGAGCTTCGGTCCGACCCTCGCGTTCACCTTATTCGCAGTGGCAAGACCGGTCAAGAAGTCAGGCCGGCGACCGGGTCCGGAACCTCGACGGCGATTGGGTCGTGAGGCGTAACTCGCACGAACAAACAGCTTTTTCTACCGCAAAGGGCGTGCTACCTTTGACGGCACAACCCTGGCCCCCGCTCGCGGGGTCGTCCTCGACGATGCTGAAAGGGTCCAATGCAACTTGAGTGGGCAGTGATGGTCGCGCAGCTCTCCGGCGAATCCGGCGCCAGCCTGTACGAGCAGTTCATGCAGGCCGGCCTCATGGCCAAATTCGTGTTCGGCGTCCTGGCGCTCATGTCGATCGGCTCGTGGGCCATCATCGTGTCGAAATTCTTCGAATTCAAGCGTGCCGCCGGACAGACCGACAGGTTTCTCGAGGTCTTCCACCGCAGCCAGCGCTTCAGCGAGGTGAACACCGCCGCCGAGCGGCTGCGCGCCTCGCCGCTGGTGGCCATCTTCCAGTCCGGGTATGTCGAGATCGACGCCCAGGTCAAGGCTTCTTCCGAGAGCGGCCCCAACCCGACGTCGGCGAGCTACCGGCTGAAGTCGCTGGAGAGCCTGCAGCGCACGCTGCAGCGCGCGGTCGGCGTCGAGCTCCAGGTGATGGGCCGCGGCACCGGCTTTCTCGCCACGACGGCCGCCGCCAGCCCGTTCATCGGCCTGTTCGGCACGGTGTGGGGCATCATGATGGCCTTCCAGGAGATCAGCATCAGCGGCTCGAGCTCGCTCGCTACCGTGGCGCCCGGCATCGCGGAGGCGCTGATCAACACCGCCGCCGGCCTCGGCGCCGCGATCCCCGCGCTCATCGGGTTCAACTACTACTCCAACCGAATCCGCGCGCTGCGCGCCGACATGCAGGACTTCGTCCTCGAGTTCGTCAACCTCGCGGAGCGCAACTTCACCTAGGCAGAAAGGACCGACGATGGCGTTCAGCATAGTTCCGCACGGCTCCGATCCCGAGGAGTCGATGCTGGCCGAGATCAACGTCACGCCCCTCGTCGACGTCATGCTGGTGCTGCTGATCATCTTCATGATCGCGGCACCGATGTTGCACCCTGGTATCGAGGTGCAGTTGCCGGAAGCCGAGGCCAAGTCGCTCCCCCTGCGGGTCGAGAATCCGCTGGTGCTGACGGTGCACGAGAATGGTCTGGTCTACGTGCAGAGCGAGCCGGTCCACCCCAGTCAGCTGGTCGAGCGGCTGCTGCCCATTCTCGAGGCGAGGGGCGACGATTCCCTCTTCCTGAAAGCCGATCAGCGCCTGCCCTACGGCAGCATCATGGAGGTCCTCGACCTCCTGAACCAGGGCGGCATCGAGCAGGTCGGGCTGGTCACCGAGCCCAAGGGGAAACAGCGCTGAAGCAGTCGGCGAACGTGATCCTGCAGCGGCGCGCGGAGCGCCCCCGCCGGCTGTGGTCCGTCGCCCTCTCGGTGGCGCTCCACACCGCGGTGGTTGCGGCCGCCGTGCTGGTGCCGATGCTGGCCGCCGCCTCGCGGCCGCCCATCGAGTTCCGAACCGTGAATATCGTGCCGGTGCAGGCGCTGGGCGTGCCCCAGCCCGAGCCCGAGCCGGTCGAAGAAACCCGTCCGGAGCCGCCGCGGCCGGCACCGGTCGAAGAGCCGAAGCCCGCCCGCACGCCGAGCCCGACGGCGCCGCGCGAAGACGAGGCTCGCCCGAGCCGCAGCACCCCCGAGCCACCCAAGCCCAGGCAGAGGCAGGGCTCGCCGCTCGGCAGCGACATCGCCTCGTCGCCGTTCGGCGCAGCCGGCGTGGGGCTCGACAATCCCGATTTCACCTACGGCTACTACGTCGACCAGATGTTGTCGATGATCGGCGGCGCCTGGGTCCGACCCCGCGTAGCCGGGCGCATCGAAGCGATCCTCTACTTTCGCATTGCCCGCGACGGTGCGGTCAGCGAGCTCAAGCTCGTGACCAGCTCGGGCAACGAGGCCTTCGATCAGGCGGCCCTGCGGGCGGTCCGCGCGGCCGCGCCCCTCCCTCCCCTTCCCGCAAGCTTCAGCGCAGACTCGCTCGGAGTGAGGCTCGCTGTTCGATGATTTGGTACCCGACCGGAGAGAACTTCATGAGTCCCAAGACCATCAGAGCGGTGCTCGCCGCCTCGCTGGCGGCGAGTCTCGGCATCGCGGGCTTCGCCGCGGCGGCCCCGCAGGAAGACGACGCCGACCTCTTTCTCGTGCTCGATCCCAACCAGCGAGCCCAGTTTCGCCTCGCCTACCCGGCGGCCGACGGCGCGGCCGGCCTCTCCGCGGACGCCGGAGCCGCCGCGCGCGAGTTCGAGGAGACCCTGCGCTCCGATCTGGAGGGCAGCGGGATCTTCCTGGTGCAGGGCCCGGAACAGCTTGCCGTCCTCAGCCTGACCGGCGATCAGGCGACCGACGCGCAGCTCTATCAGTCGCTTGGCAACGAGCTGCTGCTCGACACCAAGATCTCGATCGAGGGCGAACGGCTGGTGGTCGAAGGCCGGGTGACGCAGCTCCAGGGACGGCGGTTCGTTCTCGGCAAGCGGTACCGCGGCTCGTTCTCGGTGGCGCGGCGCATGGCTCACACGTTTGCCGACGAGATCATCCGCCACTTCACCGCCAGGCCGGGCCTGTCGCTGACCTCCATCGCGTTCTCCTCCGACCGCGACGGCAGCAACCGGCGCGAGATCTACGTCATGGACTACGACGGTTGGAACCAGCGGCCGTTGACCGCCCACCAGACCCTCTCGCTGTCGCCCAGCTGGAGCCCCGACCAGGCCTACCTCGCCTACGTCTCCTACCTGGACGGCGATCCCGGGGTCTATTCGGTCGAGCTCAAGACGGGAGCCAAGAAGCCGATCATCACTTCGAGCACCCTCGACATCTCGCCGAGCTTCAGCCCCGATGGCCGGAAGATCGTCTTCTCCCGCTCGGTCGGCCGGGGCAACTCGGAGATCTTCACCTGCGATCGCGACGGCGGCAACCTCGAGCAGCTGACGCGCTCCTCCGGGATCGACACCAATCCGGCCTGGAGCCCCGACGGCAGGGAGATCGCCTTCACCTCGAGCCGCGGCGGCTCGCCGCAGATCTACGTGATGAGCGCCGACGGCAGCAACCTGCGACGGGTCACCTTCGAAGG
>JAHEKO010000236.1:0-2594 GCA_024638355.1 Acidobacteriota bacterium | reverse complement strand
AGTTCAACGCCTTCGCCCGCGAGCGGGGTCTCATCGGCGACGTCTACTTCGACTTCGACAAGTACGACCTCAAGCCGGAGGCACGCGACCGGCTGGCCAAGAACGCCGCCTTCATGCGCGAGTACGACAGCGTCCAGGTCACGATCGAGGGACACTGCGACGAGCGCGGTACCAACGAGTACAACATCGCGCTCGGTGATCGCCGGGCCAACGCCGCCGCCGACTACATCTCCTCCCTGGGCATCACCGGATCGCGCATGCGCACCGTGAGCTACGGCGAAGAGAATCCTCAGTGCCGTGAGTCGAACGAGAGCTGCTGGTCGCGGAACCGCAGAGCGCGATTCGTCATCACCAAGAAGTAGACCGCCGTCGGAGACTCGTCAGCCTTGAGCAGCACCTACAAGTCGGGAATCGCCCCCGCGGCGATTCTGTTGAGCGGAATCTTGGCCGGTGGCTGCGTTTCGGGCAGCGACCTGGAAGAGATCCACGCCAAGCTTTCGGACATCCAGCGCGAAGTGCTCGAGCTGCAGCAGCAGTCGCCGAGCAAGAACGAGGTGGCGCAGCTCGGCCAGCGCATCTCGACACAGACCGAATCACTGCTCAAGTCGGAGGCGGACGTCCAGATCAGCCTCGAAGAGCTGAGCCGTCAGATCGAGCAGCTGCAGGCCAATCTCGGCGACACCAACTACAGGCTGTCGCAGCTCTCGCAGCAGATCACGGCGACCAACCAGGAGTTGATGGCCGTTCGCAACTCGCTCGGCAGCGGACCGGGTCCCTCCGCGGCCGGTCCGTCCGCCTCCCTCACCCAGACTCCGGACGACCCACAGACGCTCTACGACACCGCCTACAACGACTATTTGCGCGGAAACTACGATCTCGCGATCCTCGGATTCCGCCGCTACTCCACCACCTTCCCCGATACCGAGCTGACCGACAACGCCACCTATTGGACCGGCGAGAGCTACTTCAGCCAGGCCAAGTACCAGCAGGCGATCGCCCAGTTCGACACCATCCTCACCGAGTACCCGCGCAGCGACAAGACCGCCAGCGCCATTCTCAAGAAGGGGTACTCCTACCTGGAGCTGGGGCTCGTCGAGCAGGGCGAGGTCCAGCTGCGGAACGTCATCCAGCAGTTCCCGAGCTCCGACGAGGCGAACCTGGCGCGCCAGCGCCTCGGCAACACCAGCGGTCGCTAGCCGACCCAGGAGAAGAAACCATGGCCAACATCAAGTCCGCCGAGAAGCGGAATCGCACCAACGAGCTGAGCCGCGCTCGCAACAAGAGCTACCGCACCCGCATGCGCTCGGCGATCCGCGAGCTCCGCGCCGCCGTCGAGGCGGGCGACGGCGACACCGCCAAAGCGCTCCTTCCACAGACCCTCTCGCTGGTCGATTCGACGGCGCAGAAGAAGATCATCCACTCCAACGCCGCCGCCCGCACCAAGGCCCGCCTCACCAAGGCCGTCGCCTCCCTCGACGCCTGAGCCCGCACCACACCCCGATCGATCTTCTAACGCCCGGAAACGGCGTCAGGCCACCGCGCATGAACGCGGGGGTATGCGGCCGGCTGCGTTCTAGCGGGCGGAGAGGGCCTCAGATCGTCGCGCGCGACCGAGCGATCGGGCGAGGCGTACTCACGTACGCCGCAGCCCGACTCGCAAGGGAGCCCGCGGCGAGATGCTCGCGATCCCGGTCGCACAGAGTGACTTGAGGGGTTCTGGCGGGCGGAGAGGGCGTCAGATCGTCGCGCGCGAGGGCGGGATCGGGCGAGGCGTACTCATGTACGCCGCAGCCCGAGCCCAACCGAGCCCGCGGCGAGATGGCGCCCTATCCGCCCGTCAGAATCCCTCAAGGAGGTCGATGACCATGGTCTCCGCAAACCGCTGCGCCGCCTCCTCCATCGCCTCGTCCTCGAGGTCGAGGAAGGTGATGCCGGCGAGGAGCTCGTAGCTGGAGCGGAACAGGTAGGCGGGATTGGCCCACAGGATCTCGTCTTCCCCGGTCCGCTTGAACTCCATCTGGGCCTGAATGGTGATCTCATACTCGCGGCCGCGGCCGTCCGCGCCGAAGGTCACCGGCCGCACCCGGAATGCGGTGACCGTGCCCGTCAGCACGGCATTGGCGCTCGTCCGATCGCTGGCGACGTCGAAGCGCCGCCGGGTGACGAACTCGTTGATGATCGCCTGGGTGAGGATCTGGTCGATCTGGGCTCGCGTCGTCTGGTTGCGCAGCGTCTCGACGAACACGCTGCGGATATCCTCGGGCAAGGTGCTCGTGCGCCCCACCAGACCGTAGCCGCATCCCGCCGCGGAGGTCAGCAGGATGGCGGCCAGCGCCGGCCAGGCGGCGAACCAGATTCGTCGGATCATGAAGAGGCCCTCGTAACCAGGTTGACGAGTCGGCCGGGGACGACGATGGTTTTCGCCACCTCCCGACCGGCGAGGTGCTGATCGACCTTGGGGCTCGCCATCACCGCGGCCACCACCTCGTTCTCGGCCGCCTCGGCGGCAACGTCGAGGCGATCGCGGAGCTTGCCGTCGATCTGCACCACGATCGTAACCCGAGCCGCGGCGAGCTTGGCCTCGTCGTACTCCG
>JAHEKO010000235.1:4747-6266 GCA_024638355.1 Acidobacteriota bacterium | reverse complement strand
GCAGCAGCGAGCCAAAGGCGCGGAAGAGGTGGCCCTTGTCGGCAATCTGGCGCGGCGAGCCGATGAGAGTCGCGTCGGCCGCCTCGGCGGGCGGACCGTCGCGAATGTCCAGGCTCGCCAGATCGCCATCTGCGCCGCGGACCATCGCCACCTCCTCCGACCAGGCCTCGTTGGCGGCCCCGCCGTAGACCGAGAGATACGGCACCGGCACGCTGATCCGCTCGATGAGAAGCGCGGCGACATCTTGATTGTCGATGACCACCGGAGTCAGCAGCCGGTTGGCCGCGCGCGGCATGTTCGCGAGATCGGTGCGGGCGTTGGTCTTCACCGAGTAGCAGAGCTCGCCCTCGCGAGTCGTCGCACCGAACCAGGTGTCGGACAACCGATTCGAGGGCAATTCACAAAGGACCGCGGGCCCCGCGCCGACGGCGATCTCCGCCCACAGCGGCGAGCTGAGAAAGATGCGCGTGCGCTCACCGGGTAGAACGCGAAACGGTGTTCGCGGCCGCGCCACGACGGCCCTGTCGGCCACCCTCGGACTCAGGACGATCCGCGAAGTGGTGTCGTGGACGGCGAAACGCTGGGCCTGGACGTCGCCCTCGGGCAACGGCGCCGGCCGTACCCGATTCCAGCCGGCGTCGTGGGCCGCGCCTTCCCAGTCGTGCACGAGCCGCCACTCGGCGGCGCTCCTCTGTAGCCAGAAGCGGAGCGGACCGATCGTCCACTCCGCCGCCTCGCCCGCGTCGAGTGTCCACTCGCCCCACCAGCTTCGCGCGGCTTTCTCCGTCAAGACCCGTCTCCTCCTCTCCGAATCTCCCTAGCCTACCCCCTGGAGCAGGCGAGAGATGCGGCAATTCCGCTTCCAATGTCGAGGAGCGGGTGGGGAGCGGCGGGCCGGCCGGGACGCGCCGACCTCAGAGCGGCCAATCGCGGAGAATACGCTCGGTCTCTTCGCTGTGCCCGCTCTCGTCCCGCACCATGTCCTCGAGCTGCACGGCGAGGCCCTTGTCGCCGAAGTCGTCGGCCTCGCGGGCGCGCTCCGTGTAGTTGGCGACGGCTTCCCTCTCGGCCGCCAGGACCGCCTCCAGCATGGCGCGATTGCTGGCCGCCTCGGGCACCGGTGAGGCCACGGTCGCGGGCTCGCCGCCCAGCGCGACGATCTTGTTGGCCAGGTACTGCGCGTGGAGCTGCTCGTCGGCGACCTCTTCGAGAAAAAACGCCGCCAGCTGCGGCCGGTATGGCCCGGTCGCCTTGGCCGCGTAGGTGATGTACTGGGTGATGGCCGACAGCTCGTTGGCGAGGTCGCCATTCAGGTTCTTGATCAGGGTCTTTTTGTCCACGTGGTATCTCCCTTCGAAATGTTCACGGATGGTGCTTCGCCCGACCTGCGGAACCGGTTGCCGCCGTAGGACCGCGGTCGCTGCGCTCCGCCGATGCTAGTCGATGTGGGCCGCGTCCATCTTGCGCACGAAGAAGAGCGCGTAGACGCTCAAGCCCAGACCGCCGAGAACCGAAACGA
>JAHEKO010000235.1:0-4647 GCA_024638355.1 Acidobacteriota bacterium | reverse complement strand
GCCCGCGGAGCGGGAGCCGCTCGCGCTCGACATTCTCGAGGTGCGCCTCACCGGGGGATCGATCGTCTCCCCGGAGCTGCCGGATCGCTTCGACGCCTGGCTCGACACCGCCCGCGTCGATCGGCTCGAGCTCGGCGGCAGCTACGTGTCCGGCACGGCGGCGATCGAGCGGGCGGAGGGACGCCTCCGGCTCGCCAGCCACCGCCGGCCGAAGATCGAGCTCGACTTCACCACCGCCGCCCTCTTCACCGCCGACGGCGAGCTGCGAGTGGAGTCGCTCTCCCTCGACGGCGACGGCTTCGAGCTCACCGCCGCCGGATTCGCGCCTCCCGCCCGCGAGGCCGAAGCCGAGCTGGAGCTGGAGGCCGACCTGGGGAGACTGGCGCCCGACCTCGCGCCAGCCGGCAGGGTCAGCGTCAGCGGTCGCCTGGTCAAGACCGAGAGCGGCGTCCGAGCCGACGGCCGCCTCGGCCTCGCCGACCTGCCCGCCGAGCTGGTCGAGCCGCTGCTGCCGCCGGTGGCGCTCGAGCGCATCACCCTCGCCGCAACCCGGATCGACGTCGACAGCGAGTTCGATCTCGACGCCGACGACCTCGCGACGCTCGAGATCGACGGCGCCGCCGAGCTCACCTGGCGGCGCGGCTCGGAGGTGCTCGCCGCGGCCGAGGTAGGCGTTCGCCGCGCCGAGTCGAACGCGGCCGCGATCACCTTCGCCGCGGTGGCCCTGCCCGCCCAGCCCGGCGCCAGGCGCGCCAGCGGCGAGCTCCTGCTGCCGAGCTGGACCGAGCCGGCGACAGCGGAGCTGCGCGCCCTCGAGATCGAGCTTCGCACCGACGATATCGCCGGCGGCGCCCGCCGGCTGGGCCTCTCGAGCGAGGCCATCGGGCGTTGGGGCCTCGCCGGCCGCTTCTCGGCCGAAGTCGAGGCCTCGGGGCCGGTGCTGCGGCCCGAGGTCGCCGGAGACGCCGTCTGGACGCGAGACGCGCGGCCGCTCGTCGTCCTCTCGCTGCGCAGCGTGGGCCCCCTCGATCTCGAGCGCGGGTCGCTGGGCGGCATCGTCGCCCGCGCCGAGCTCTGGCCTCGCGATCCCGGGACGCGGCGGGTCGAGGTTACGCTCCGGCTCGACGGTAGCCCAGGCCTCGACGGGGTGACGCTTTCGTCCTCGCGGCTGCTCGTGCAAACCGCCGAGCTAGGCGACCTGCGCCTGAAGCTCGACCGCCAGTGGCCCTTTCTCCTCGAGCGGCTGGCTCTCCTCGACGACCTCGCGATAGGCGCCCTCGACCTGGAGGCGCGCGCTACGGGGCCGGTGACCGGTCCCGAGCTGGAGCTCTCGCTCGACTGGCGGCCGGCAGACGAGGAGTCCATCACGCTCGACGCCCGGGGGCGCGTCGCCCTCGACAGCCCCCTGTCGGGTCCGCTCGAAGCGCGCCTGGGCGTGGCCGGGCTGACGCTCGACCGCTTCCAGCTCGTGGACGAAGCGGGCGAGAGCCTCGCCGGCCGGCTCGACGCGACCGCTCGAGTCGATCGGCGGGGCGAGGAGTGGAGCGCGGATCTGAAGCTCGCCGCTCAGAGCCTGGGCTACGGCGACCGCCGGCTCGAGAGCCTCGAGATGGAGGCCGCGGCGACCCCGGAGCGCGTCGAGCTGCTCGACTTCGCGACTCGACTCGGCGAGGCCCTCGGCGGCGGCGAGATTCGCGCCCGGCTCGGCTTCGAGCCGGGCCGGCCGATTCGCGGAGCGGACGCCTCCATCCACCTGATCCGGCCGATCGCCGGCGTCGAGTCGATCGCGGCGGAGGCGAGGCTCGATGGCGGGACGCTCATGCTCGATCCCATTCACGTCCGCTTGGACGGAGCCGAGGGCGCACCGGCGGCGCTCGCGGCGACGATTCCGCTGGGCGGCCTGCAAGGCCTCCCCGCGGCGCGGACGATCCTGGCACGCCTGCCGGTCGAGCTCGATCCCGGACCGATCACCGTCGAGACGGAGTCGATCGATCTGGCGCCGGTCTGGGGCCTCGTCGACGGCGCTTCGGGACTCGCGATCACCGGCGGTCTGACTGCGGATCTGCGTGTGGATCCCGCCGACCCGACCGGCCTCGAGGGCCGCATCCGGTTGGACGCACTCGAGCTCACCGGACCAAGCGGACGGCTGGCAGCCAAGGAGACCCTCGAGCTGGTCCTCGCCGCGGGAGAGCTGCGATTGGCACCCGCGACCTTGCGCGCGCTCAGGAGCGGAGATCTCGAGAGCCGCGAGACGGAATTGCTCACGTCCGGTGGGCTGCGTTTCGACCCGAGCTGGGATTCGTCGAGGGGCTGGCTCGAGGCGATCGAGAGCTTCTCCTTCGACCTGGCGGGCCGTCTCGACGCTTCGCTGCTCGACCTCGTGCTGGCCGGCGGCGTTGCCACCGGCCCGGTCGATCTCGACGTGCGACTGGAAGGATCGCCCGCGGCACCGGAAGGTCGGCTCAAGCTGCGCGGCGCCGAGGCGACGGTGTCGTTCGCGATTCCCCATCTCATCCGGTTCGAACGGCCCGATGTCGATATCCGTGTGGTTGGCGGGCGCGCCGAGATCGAAGCGATGACCGTGACGGTCAACCGCGGCCGGGTCGCGCTCTACGGCAGCGCCGGCGGCGCAGACGACCTCGACCTGGCGCTGACCGCCGCCGGCGTCCGCCTCAGGATCGGTTGGGGCCTGACGCTGCTGCTGGACGGCGACCTCTCGTTGACCAGCCAGACGAGCGGCTCCACCCTTCTCGCGGGCGAGGTGGTCGCCCAGCGCGGGAGCCTGAGACGCGATATCGAGATCGACCGGGAGCTGCTCAACCGTCTGTTCGCAGCGCCGATCCAGGAGAGTGCCGAGCCGGGGCTGCTCGACGACGTGCAGCTCGATGTCGACATCACCACCCTCGAAGGCGTGTCGGTGCGCAACAACATCGCCAATCTGCGTTTCGATTGGCCGCTGCTGCGCGTGCGCGGCTCGCTCGGGCAGCCGCTGGTTCGAGGTCGATTCGAGGTCGAGCCCGGCGGCCGGATCACCGCGTACGGCCAGACGGTGCGGATCGACGAAGGCGCCCTGATCCTGAGCGGTGATCCCGACATCGAGCCCCGCCTGATTCTGGAGACGACCAGCTCGCTCGAAGACCCGACACTGAATCAGGACGAACAGTGGTGGGCCGACACCTCCTGGGGCAGCCGCAGCGCCTGGAGCACCGACCTTACCGGGCCCGGCGAGTCGGCAGGGACCGAGGCCCTCGTCACGGGTGTCACCACTCACTACACCGAGCGGCTGGCATCGGCGCTGGGCGGGGCCCTTACCGGAACCGAGGTCTCCTACCAGGCCCTCCCGCTCTTTGGCGAGCGGGATACCCAGGGGCGATGGACCCTCAGCCAGAGGCTCTCGCCGCGCGTCACCTTCATCAGCTCGCGCAACCCGCGCAAGGCCGAGGGGACCACCAACCTGGTGTCGCTCCACGGCCTCGCGCGGGCACCCGGCGTCTCGGCGCAGATCTTCAATACCGACGACGGCAACGACGGCGTAGCCGTGCAGCGCACGCAACGGCTCGGCGGCGGTGCGGACCGATCGAGCGGCCCCCTGCTACGTCGGATCGAGGTCGACGCTCCCGCGGAGATCTCGGCCCGCCGCCTCCGCCAGGCCAGCGGCCTGCGGCGGGGCGACCCCGCCCCCGAGGGGACCGACTTCGACGTCGAAGTCGACCTGCAGGACTTCATGATCCGCAACGGCTTCCCGGGCAGCGAGGTGCGGGCGCGACTGCACGAGGGCGGAAGAGGATTGGTGGACGTCGAAGTCAAGGTCGCCACCGGGCCGCGGGTGCGCGCCGTCTTCGAAGGCGATCTACCGCCGCGGCCGGCGCGCAGCCAGATCCCGGCTCTCTACCGCCCGGCGCGGCTCGCCGAAGCCGCCTCTCTCGAAGACGTTCGCCAGGCCACGGTCCAATCCCTCCGCGGCCGGGGCTTTCTGCGGCCCGAGGTCGAGGTGACGGTCGAGCCCGATGATCCCGGGCGGACGGACGGCGACCGGACGCTCCGGATCACCGCGGTCGGCGGTCGACGAATCAACCCGGAAGCCCCGAGCTTCCAGGGCCTGGAGCCGGAGATCGCCGACCGGCTCGCCACGATCTTCGACACGCCGCTCGAGCGGATCGAGCTGGCGGCCGCCGTTCCGGGCGCCGACGCCTCCGCGCGACGCGCGCTGCAGCGGCTCGGCTACCCCGATCCGGCCATCGTCTCCCGCGAGATCTCCACCGACGGCCGCACGCTCACCGTCGTCGTCGAGCCCGGCCGACGCCGCACGGTGGACGTGGTGACAATGACCGGCCTGCCGGCCGACGAGCTCGAGGGAATCCGTCCCCAGCTGCCCTTGCGTGCCGGTGAACCGCTCCTCGCCGAGCAGATCGTGCGCGCGGTGGCCCTGGTGGAAAGCGATCTGCAGAGGCGCGGCTACATCGACGCAAGCATCGATGTGAGCCTCGCCGAGACCCACGCGAACGGCGCCGTCGACGTGCATCTGGAGATCGACACGGGAACCAGCTATCGCATCGCGACGACCCGCCTGGAAGGGCTGCGCACGAGCCGCGCGGAGTGGGCAGAGGCTCGGGTAGAGATCGAGCCCGGGACCGTTCTCACCCGTGG
>JAHEKO010000234.1:3399-6288 GCA_024638355.1 Acidobacteriota bacterium | reverse complement strand
AGCGCCCGCACCAGCTCGGCGGCCTTCGACTCGACGACCAGGGTCTCCTTCTCGTCGGTGCAGACCATGTTGTTGTCGAACGAGGCGCCGCGGATGATCTCGCGCGCCGCGCGGTCGATGTCGGCGGTCCCGTCCACCAGCACCGGCGGGTTGCCGGGCCCGGCCGTGATCGCGCGCTTGCTGGTCTTGAGCGCTTCCTGGACGACTCCCGGACCCCCGGTCACCATGAGCAGGCGCACCGCGCGATGGTGCATCAGCTCCTGGGCGGACTCGATGGTCGGCTCGGCCACGCAGGTGACCAGGTCGGCCGGGCCGCCGGCGGCGACGATCGCGCGGTTGATGCGACGGACGTTGTCGGCCGAAACGCGCTTGGCGGCCGGGTGGACGTTGAACACCAGACCGTTGCCCGCCGAGACGATGGCGATCGAGTTGTTGATGATCGTCGAAGTCGGGTTGGTCGTCGGCGTGATGGCGGCGATGATGCCGAAAGGCGCGAACTCGGTCACCGTCATGCCGTCGTCGCCGGTCACCGCGGCCGGCTCGAGGTCCTCGGGACCGGGTGTCTTGTTGGTGACCAGGAGATTCTTGATCGTCTTGTCCTCGGCGCGGCCCAGCCCGGTCTCCTCGTGCGCCCGGCGCGCCAGCTCCTCGGCCGCCGCGCGCATCTCGCGCCGGATCCGCTCGATGATCTCGCGCCGCGTCTCCAGGCTGACCTCGCGAAAGGCCTCGAAGGCGCGGCCCGCGGCGTCGACCGCTTCGGCAACGGTGGCGAAGACTCCGCCACCGGTCTCGGCCGACGCCGAGTCGGCGGCCGGCGGCTTCTCGGGCGCCGGCGCCGGCCGGCCGTAGCGCTGGCGCACGCGGCGAACGATGCGCTCGACTTCCTGGGGCGAGATCGCCATGACGGTGGCGCGAAGGAGCCTCAGCCCTTCTTGTAGACCTCCTTGCCGTCCACCTCCCAGGTGTCGACAATCGCCATGATCACGGCGTCGCACGGACGGTCGCGGGTCGCCTCGGTCTGCCGCGCGGCGCTGCCGGTCGCGTAGAGGACCACCTCACCCACCCCCGCGCCGACCGCGTCGACCGCCACCACCGAGCCCGCCGCCACCTTGCCGTCGACGTCGAGACTCTTGACCACCAGGAACTTGAAGCCGTCCATGGTCGCCTCCTTGCGGGTGGCGACCAGGGTACCGACGACCTCGCCTAGAAGCACCGGTGCCTCCCCCCTGGCACGCGCGAGGGGGAGAGGCACACCCCCTCCCGAAGCTCGTTGCTGGTGCGGTGCATGGCCCGGCTACGACCGCGAGCGCGTCTTCTTGGCGCCGCCGGTCGACTGCCGGCCCAGAGGCAGGGTGTCGTCGATGTTGGCGTGCGGCCTCGGGATGACGTGGGTCGAAACGACCTCACCGACCTTCTCGGCGCCCCGGACACCGGCTTCGACGGCGGCCTTGACCGCCGCCACGTCACCACGGACCACCGCCGTCACGTAGCCGCCGCCGGTCTTCTCGTATCCGACCAGCTCCACCTTCGCCGCCTTCACCATGGCGTCGGACGCCTCCACCATGGCGGAAAACCCGCGGCACTCGATCATGCCCAATGCTTCAGCCATTCCCGGCTCCTTCCTCTCTTGGACTCAACGATTTCCTTCGATTCGGACTCGGTCGCTACTCTTCCCGGCCCTCGATACCTTCCATGGCGGCCACCGCGGCCCGCCAGCCGACGTCGATGTCGCGCTCCTCGCCGCCGAGGTAGACGCGTCCCATCGAGCCGAACGCACGCACCTCGAGCACGCTGATCTCCGAAGCCTTCTCGGCTTCGTTGGCGGCCAGCGCCGCGTAGGCGGCCGGCTCGACCTCGAGCACGTAGAGCGTCTGGCCGGGGAGAATCATCTGCCCGTGCCGGGTTCGGTTGATCAGCTGCGCCTGGTGGTCGTCGATCCGGCGGATGACCTGGCTCGAGAGCACCTTCGGCTTGCGCCGATCGGTCTCCTTGTGGCCGATCTCCTCGAGGATCGCGGCGCCGGCGGCACGAGTCTCGGCTTGCTCGTGCGAGTGGACCTCGAGCAGCCCGTAGTAGCGCTCGACGATCTGCATTCCCGGCCGCACCTTGGTGCTCTTGAGCGCGATGTCGGTCAGCCGGTTGATCTCGATCCCGGGCGCGATCTCGACGAACAGAGACGCGTCGCGAGCCAGGGGCAGGAAGCCTTGCGCCACCGTGCCCAGAAACGCAGCGTACTGCGGCTGCAAACTGTCCAGAAAGACGTACGAGCGGAGATCAATACCTGCCACGCTGCCCCCCTTCTTTCCCGGTGACGATGGCGATGCCGGCCGAGGCGCCGATGCGCGTCGCGCCGGCCTCGATCATCTCGCGCGCTTCGTCGCCGGTGTGAATGCCTCCGGACGCCTTGATCCCCATCTCGGGACCCACCGTCTCGCGCATCAAGGCCACGTCGAAGAGAGTGGCGCCGCCGTGACCGAAGCCGGTGGAGGTCTTGACGAAATCGGCCCTCGACTCGTGGGCCAGCCGCGAGCCGACGACCTTCTCCTCGTCGGTCAGCAGGCCGGTCTCGAGGATCACCTTGCACACCGCGCCGACCTCGCGGCAGGTGTCGACGACGCCCGAGATGTCGCGCGCCACCAGGTCGTGGTCGCGCGCCTTCAGTGCCCCGATGTTCAACACCATGTCGATCTCCCGGGCGCCGTCGCGCAGCGCGCGCCGCGCCTCGAGCACCTTGGTCTCGGGCGCGTTGGCGCCGAGCGGAAAGCCGACCACCGAGGTGACCTTGACGCCCGAGCCGCGCAGCCGGCTGGCGCAGCGGCGCACCCAGACCGGATTGACGCAGACCGAGGCGAAGGCGTACTCGCGCGCCTCGTCGCAGAGGCGGTCGAT
>JAHEKO010000234.1:0-3299 GCA_024638355.1 Acidobacteriota bacterium | reverse complement strand
CCACCGAGGTGACCTTGACGCCCGAGCCGCGCAGCCGGCTGGCGCAGCGGCGCACCCAGACCGGATTGACGCAGACCGAGGCGAAGGCGTACTCGCGCGCCTCGTCGCAGAGGCGGTCGATGTCCTGCGGACCGACATCGGGCTTGAGCAGGGTGTGATCGATATAGCGCGCGAGATCGGTCGGTACGTCGGCGCCGTTGCCGTTGAAGCTGATCCGGCAGGCGCCCCCGTCGACCATGCAGCGGACCTTGTCCGAGCAGTTCGCCGCGCAGCCGCCGACGCACTCGGAGCAACACTCGGATGGGCGGTGGTGGCGCTCGGCCTCGAGCTGCTCGAGCACCCGTTTCGCGACGACCTCGATCAGCTGCTCACGATCCATCGACTGCGCCCCGCGCATACTCGCGCTCGATTGCGGTGATCAGCTCCACGCGCCGGGCGTGGCGCCCGGCTCCCCATGGCGTCGCCAGCCAGATGTCGACGATCTGGCGCGCCAGGCCGGGGCCGATCAGGCCCGCGCCCAGGGTCAGCACGTTGGCGTGGTTGTGCTCGCGGCTGTTGCGCGCCGACGAGATGTCGTAACAGAGGGCGGCCCGCACGCCCGGCACCTTGTTCGCGGCCATCGACGAGCCGATTCCGGCGCCGTCCACGATCACCCCCCAGCGGCAGCGCCCCGAGGCAACCCGCCGCGCCACCGCATGCGCGATCTCCGGGTAGTCGACCGCCTCGGGGCCGTGCGTCCCGCAGTCGTCCACCGTCACCCCCTGATCGCGCAGGTGGGTCGCCAGCGTCTCTTTGAGCGTGAATCCTCCGTGATCGGCCCCGATCGCCACGCGGTCGTCGCCACCGCCGCCGCCGGAGCGGCTGCCGCCGTCCTCCAGCTCCTCGACCACGCGTCGGATGACGGCTCGAATCTCCTGCTCGGATGCCATCTGCTTTCCAGAAGAACCTTGTTTACCACAATCGGACCTCTACGCCTAGTTGAAGAGACCAATGCGTAACCATTGAGTTACCGATCAGGGACGGCACGCCAGGGTTCGGCCTGCGCACGGTGCTCCTCGAGGGCTCAGCGCGCCGCCGCCGGACTCTCGAGTCTGACCAGCTCGAGGCCGGTGTAGTAGTGGTCGAGAATCCGATCGTAGGAGTGGCCGCGCAGGCCCATTCCGTAGGCGCCCACCTGGCAGAGGCCCACGCCGTGACCCCAGCCCCGGCCCGAGAAGAGCCAGCCGGGCTCACCGTTGGGCGGGGTCAGCCGCCGGGCGGTAAAGAGGTTGTCGGGCACGTTGAGCGTCCACCGAATCGGTAGACCCCGAACCAGCTCCGTGCGGCCGCCCGCGCCCAGCAGCCGCATCTCGCGCACTCGGCCCGATACACCGCGAGAGAGCAGCTCGAGGCCGGTGAACTCGAGATCGGGGTAGCGCTCTCGCACCCGCTCGGCCAGCTCGCTGTCGGTGCGGAAGCGGGTCCAGGCGCTCAGGTTGCTGGTGCGGTCGTAGCCCAGCCCGTCGGGATCGACCTCCTGACGAATGGCGAGCAGCGTCCCGCCGCGCACGAAGAGGCTCAGTCGATCGCCGGGAACGACCCGCAGCGGCGCCCACTCGGTGCGCTCACCGAGCCGGCGGTAGGTCGCCACCGGAGGTGAGACGTGGAGCGTCTCCGCCTCGCCGCCCTGCCGCACGGCGAGCCGATGGCCGTCGATGGAGAGAAAGCGCGCGTCGCGCTGCTCGAGGAGTCCGAGGAAGAGCGCCAGCCGGAAGATGGTCTCTTCGATCTCCTCGTCGTCGAGTCGCTGATCGAGCGGACCGCCGAGCAGCCCGCTCTTTCTCAGGTACGCCGCCAGCCTGAGGTCCTCGTCGCTCCAGCTCGGCGGCGGGTGGTCCAGCAGGTAGTCCACGTCTTCGCTCGGCATCAGCAGCCGCGCGTCGAGAGCCAGGTCGAACTGAGAGCCGATGAAGCGTTGCACCTCGCGCCGGTCGACCGAAGCGAGGCGGTCCGCGGGGGTCGCCAGGCCGGCCTGGGCGGCGAGCGCGCGGAGACGGTCGGCGAGCACCTCGGCCTGGAGGCCGGTGGCCGGCGGTACGACGATCGCCGCGAGGTGCGCGGGCAGCGACAGACGACTGTGGATCGAGCTGCGCAGGACCTCCACCCCGCGCTCCAGGCAGGGCACCCCTCGCAGGTAGGGTTCGCTCTTGAGCGGAAAGACGACCTCCACGTCCTCGGTGTGGCCCCCGCAGGTCGAGCTGTAGAGGGTGTCCGCCAGCTCGCCCTGATGGACCAGCACCTCGCCGGCGGTCTCGGCGACGGCCCGATCGGTCAGCTCCTGCTCCCAGTCCATCCCGCCGTAGGCCTGGCAGCGCGGCGTCGCGCAGATGTCGTAGCCCTCGGCGCCGAACTCTCCCATGTTCTTGAGCGTGTACGTCCGCGCCGCCACCGTTTGAGCCTTGAGCGCGTCGAGGTTGTCGTAGGTCTTCGGCCCCATCTCGCGGGGTACGACGCCGCGCAGGTAGTCGGCGAGGGTGACGCGATTGATCACGTTCAGGGTGCCGCGGTCGTTCAGGTAGAGCAGGATCTCGCCCCGGAAGCGGCGGCCGAGCACCGAGACTCCCGCGCCCGACGACGAGCTCACCTCGAGCCACCGCCCTTCGACCCGCCGGCGGTCGTCGCCGCGAGCGATCTCGAACGCCGGATCCACCAGCTCGCCGGCCTCGCTCACCACCCAGCTGTCGTGAACGTTCTGCTGCTCGAGCCGGCGCCGGCCGGCCTCGGCGGCGTCGCGGGAAGAATAGCGGCCGACCCGTACCCGGTAGAGGTCGCTACCGGCGTCGAACACGACGCTGGCCGGCTCTCCGGTCCTCCGGCCGAGGCTCTCCGCCAGCCCGCGCGCCTGGCCTTCGTCCTTGAGCGCCGCGACCTGCAGCCGCCAGGCTCCGGTACCGGCGGCGCCGGCCGCCGGTCTGACCTCGAGCGCGGTCACCGTCGCCACCAGCCGTCCGTCGATCGCGATCTCGAGATCGCCGCCACCGGCCGGAAAGCCGATCTCGGCGATGTCGGTGGCCAACCCCACGCGAACGCTCTCGGGCAGGGCGGGCAGGGCTTGCCGCGGCCGGGGTCGCGACGGGGTCGCGGAGCGTTCGATCTCGGCCGGCGCCTCGGGCGGGGGCGCCGGCTCGATGGCCGGCGCCGGAGCTTCGGCCGCCGGCTGCGGCGCCGAGATCGGCATTCTATCCTCCTCGGTCTGGAACAACCCGGAGCCGGAAGTGGCCCTGGTCGTGAACAGCCGCGGCGAGATCGTCGGCGCCACG